>JAZULI010000148.1:0-1830 GCA_045603025.1 Bacilli bacterium | reverse complement strand
CGCTTTTTCTAATTTATCTTCTAAATACTCATAAGAATTATGATATTTAATATTATTATGTATATACAAAACAACTATTAATACTAAAAAAATTCCAATTATTAAGAAGAAAAACTTATTAAACTTAAACTTCTTTGTTTTTTTCATAATTTTATTTTTATTGAAATCACTATAACCATCATAAGTTACTTCATTATCATACATAAATGAAAACTCCTTTTATTATACAGTTATCATATCATAAGCAATGCATTTTTTCAATAAAATATTATCTCAATTATAATTGTAAATAAAAAAACTGATTCAAAATTAAAATCAGTTATTACAAATTATAAATGGCGTCCCCGATTGGAATCGAACCAACGGCCTAGTGCTTAGGAGAAACTTATCTACCATTTTAAAACTTTCTATTTTTTTTCAAAACCTTTGATTTTTCTTTAAATATCAAGGGTTTTATCAAATTTGTTTTTTTAATACTTTTTGATTTTTTCGGATAGTTTTTGATAAATTCGCGACGGATTCGCGAATAATTTTCATTCTATCCTGTCCTTTTAATTTTTTTTAACAGTTTTTGCCACTCTTTAGACCATTTATCATCAGGATTATAATAACAATCACTATACCCTTTTACTTCAAGTTAACTATAAAGTTAATTTTTTAACTTTGTTAGATTTATTATTTCTTTTATATCCATCTAATTTTTTATTTACTTCATTAATAATTTTTTCAATATTATTATTTTTTATATCATAATGAACAGCAATAATATCATCATCCATTATTTCAATACTTTTAATTTGTCTAAAATTATAACGCAACCAATTTTGTAAACAACCTTCTTCTATATCAAGTCCTCGTATAACCAAATTAATTTGTTTTTTTATACTAGGAAGTTCATAAAAAGGTGGTGATTCAACATCAATTTTATGAGGGGAAACAATAATTTTTTGTAAATTTTCACAACCATCGAATATATACCTACCCATTTCTTTCAACGATGATGGAAATGATATTTCTTGTAAATTTTCACAACGTGAAAATGCCAATTCATCAATGATTTCTAATCCTTCATTTAACTTTATTTTAGTTAAATTTTTACATTCAGATAATGCTACAGCGCCTATTCTTGAAATAGAAGATGGGAATGATATTTCTTCCAAATTTTCACAGCCATCAAATGCACCAGTATCAATACCTTCTAAGCCTTCATTTAAATCTACTTTAGTTAAATTTTTACAGTCACAAAATGCAAATTCGCCAATCTTTTTTAATGATGTGGGAAGTGAAATATCTTTCAAACTTCCACAATAAGAAAATGCACCGTCCTCAATAATTTCTAATCCTTCATTAAACTTCACTTTACTTAAATTTTCACAATATTCAAATGCACCTGGACTTATAATTTTTAATGAACTCGGAAATGATACTTGTTTTAATTTTTCACAATATTCAAATGCATTATTACCAATAATTTCTAATCCTTCATTTAAATCTATTTTAGTTAAATTTTTACAGTCACAAAATGCAAATTCGCCAATCTTTTTTAATGATGATGGGAATAATAATTCTTTTAAATTTTCACAATATTCAAATGCATAATCATTGATAAACTCTAAGCCTTCATTAAAATTTATTTTAGTTAAGTTTTCACATCCATTAAATGCTTTTAAACCTATTTCTTTTAATGTTGTTGGAAATGATACTTCTTTTAAATAGTTATTAATTATTACTCCATCTTTGAAAGTCATTAATATTTCATACTTACTAACTTTATCAAAGTTAATAAGGTAAGTAAGCCTTCTTAGTCCTTCTGGTAATATCATTTTATAA
>JAZULI010000147.1:0-4196 GCA_045603025.1 Bacilli bacterium | reverse complement strand
AAAAAAAAACATGTTTAAACCTGTTTTACTAACTTATTAATACAAAATATGTTATTCCACCTTTTTATTTAACATCCGAAATATCAACCAATGAATTAACTGCTCATTCACCAATCATTGATCTATCAGTTTTCATATAAGGATCTATTAAAAATACTTTTCCTTCATCATTTATTCCTAAAATAACCATATAATGAGCACCTATAGTATAACAACATTCATTTGAATTAACAATTATTCGATTACCTTTTTTAAATGATTAATAAATATATCAATATCTTTTTGACCATCTGGCATTATTACATGATAAATAATCATCATCATTTTCCAATTTATTCAGTGAAATATAATATTCTTTGTTATTAACATCAATATTATTTTTGCTACTATATTCTTCAGCTAATTTAAAAACATTATTTCTATTAATAAAAAAGATAGTACTAAAATAACTAGCACTATCAATATTATAATTAAATTTTTGCTATTTAATTTTTTCATATTTTCCCTATTTATTACTTCTATAAGAATTATCTTCTTTTAAATCCAAACTCCAAAAATAATTCCTGCCATTGCTAAAATAAAACCAAAAACCCAAAATGTTCTTACTATTTCAATTTCCGACCAACCTAATTTTTCAAAATGATGATGTAGAGGTGTCATTAAAAATAATCTTTTCTTAAATGTCTTTACCCAAAACACTTGTAAAATTACACTTAAAGTTTCAAAAACAAAAACAAAAGCCACAATAAATAATGTTATTTCACGATGTGTAATAATAGCAACTGTTCCCATTACAGCACCTAATGCTAAAGATCCAGTATCCCCCATAAATACCTTCGCAGGATAGCCATTATATATTAAAAATCCTATTAAAGATCCAGTCAAAACTAAAGTAAATATCCCCATATCAGTATAGCCAACCATTAATGAGATTAAACTAAAGGCAATAAAGGCTATCGCTGATAAACCAGCCGCTAAACCATCTAATCCATCTGTTAAATTAACAGCATTACTACTACCTACTAAAATAAATAGAATAAATAATCCATATAACCATTTCATTTCAATATGAATACCAAGAGTTGAAATAATTAACGAAGTCTGTCCACCATTCTTAATATATAAATAGAAAAATACTAGTGCAACAATAAGTTGCAAAAATAATTTTTGAACTGCCGTTAATCCTTCATTTTTACCACTCTTAATACTTAAATAATCATCTAAAAAACCAATTACTGAATAACTAACAAAAACAAAAAATACTATTTTCAAATCATAAGTAAAATCAATTTTATTGGTAAACAATAAAAACAATATAACTAAAACAGTTGATATAATAAAAATTAAACCACCCATTGTTGGTGTTCCTTGTTTTCTTTGATGTCTTATATCAACATATTCACTAATTCTTTGGCCAATCTTTAATTTTTTCAAAAGAGGAACCATAATTAATCCTAAAACAGTACTCGTTATAAATCCTAACATTACTGCTAATACAACTTTTGTTAATATATACATATTTCCTCCTTCAATAAAAGTATACTATAAATTAGTGTTATTATTAATATTAATTAATTTAACTTGACAACTTATTTACACAAAGAAAAAATAATTTATAGAATCAATCTATAAATTATTTACCGCTTCTTAATTTTAAAACCGTATCACTCATAACATTTATTCCAAAAGGATTTAAACTATTAACTTCTTGTTTTAATAAACTAACATCTGTTGTTGGACTATATTTAATAAAATTTCCACCATGTTCTTTCCAATCTCGTCCATTAGTTGCACTATCATCAACTAAAGTACAATTTGACATATCAGTAATACCCATATATTCCATAAAATATTCAGCCTTACTAGTCATTTTTCTTTTTTTACCAATTTCATATTTATCTTTATGAAATGGTACCGGAATTACTTCTAAATTCTTAAAATATTTATTAATAAATACTAATTTTGCTTTTACTTCACGAGAACCATTACAATGTGTTAAAATACACACTTTATCAAATAAACCACAATTTTGCAAATAATTTACATATTCAATAGCCCATGGATATACTTCCTTAGTTGTAAATATCTTTTCATAGTCAATAAGACCTTTATATTTATCATCTACTTCTTCTAAGATTCGATCTTTTAAATCAAAATGCTCTTCACGTAGAATTCTTTTAGTTTGTTCATCATCAGTTGTATATGCTATTGAATTCAAATATTCAGCAGATGCTCTATACTCTATTTTCTTAATTATTTCTTCTATGAAAGGTTTAGTTTTAAAAATAACATCATCAAAATCAATACATAAAATTCGCATATTTTCACTCATCATTTTCTATTTTAACAATTGATGTCCTTTCTTAGAATTATCTTCATACTGATTTTTAGGACTATTGTATAAAGTAGATATTCCCTCTAAATTATTAAATTCATTACAACTACTTATACTTTTATCAATTAGCATACATCCTTCTAAATCTTTTAAATCTAATTTATTTTTAATATATTCAGCTTTACTAGTTCTATTTCTTCGATAATCCTTGTTATAAGATTCCTGATAAAAAGGTATTCCTAAAACCTTACAATCAGAAAAATATTTTTCACAAACTATTTTTTTCTCGCTAAATTCACGTTCATTATTATAATAGAAAATTATATATGTATCTATTGTTTGAGAAACACTTTTAACATAATTAACCATACTTTGATTAAAACTATTAATTTCATAAGTTTCAGCAAAATTAATTTTTCCTTTATATTTATCATCAACTTCTTCTAAAACACGATCTTTATAATCATAACATTCTTCTAAAAATAATCGATATTCCTCTTCACTAATATTGCCATTTGAATAAGAATCAGTAATAATTCTTAAATACTTATTACTTGCACGATATTCAACTTTTTCGATTTGATTTTCGATACTATTTTCATTACAAGATGCAATAATTTCTAAATCAACAAACAAATATTTCATTTTTTCTCCTACTTAGTAAGCACTTTACTTTTTTCTTTATAAAACTTAAGTGCATCATCAAATTGACTTTTATCCATTTTAGTAATTCGTGGATATTTATCACCATGAGGTACTAATTCACCTTCATATTCTTCATCTTCAGACATTGGACGATAAAGAACGGCGATACCACCATATTTAATCCATTCATCTAAATTTGCTATACTATCATCAACTAAAATACACTCAGATAAATCAGGTAAATTAAATTTTTGCATAATATATAATGCTTTCGAACTACGAGGACGACGTACACCTTCACGATATTCTTCACTATGGAATCGTAAACCAATAAATGGTAATTTACTATCAAAAGTTTGTTCTACAAAACCTTTTTTACAAATTTCTTCACGACCACCATTATGATGTGATAAGCAAAAACATCCTTCATATTCATTACTATCAATAATGTCATTAATCATTTCAATCGAACCAGAAACAACATTATTATTAACATAAATATTGTGATAATCAACAATACCTTCACCAAATTTATTTTGATTATCCATCTCTAAGAAATGATCTCTTTCTTCTAAAAACATTTCTTTAGCCCAATAAGCTTCACCACAAGCCATATGTGATAATTCAAGTGGTTTTTTATACCAACGATTTATTCTTCGTTTTTCCTTTTCAAGTTCATTTATTTTATCATTACCAGAAGATGTTTTTATAACATCATTACTACCAGCTTTAACATTACCAATAAGTTTAGGTTTTTCATTACAAGCCATTGCTCTTTCTATTTCTGCTTTATTTCTTTCATGAATGTCACGACAACTTGCTAGCATATATTCAAGTGCAATTAATTTATTATTCTTAAACCTTGTCTTTTGATCAAATGCTGCTTGAATTAATGGACTAGATTCAACAATACAATCATCCAAATCAAAAAATACTAATTTATTCATAAAAACCTCCCAAAAGGAAACATTATCCCTTAATCTTTTAAGATTTTAACATAAATTCTTAAATTTGTCAATTAACCCGAAATTTGATACAATGTTTTAGGTGATATAATGAAACTATTTGTAACTGATTATGATGGAACTTTATTTACTGATGAAATTAATCTTTCTATTAATCGAAAAAAATTATTAGAATTACATAATTTAGTATTTTTAATTATTATTTCTACAGGAAGAAGTTTTGATTCAATTAAAAAACAGGTAAAAAAATA
>JAZULI010000146.1:0-6185 GCA_045603025.1 Bacilli bacterium | reverse complement strand
TAGTATATTTTTTTAAATACTTAATAACCACATTTATTCTATCGTCTAATAAATAACAGTAATCTATATCAATAAGTTCTTTACTTTTCTCCTTATAAAAACCTATTTTATCACCTTTAACGTGCAGGGTTACTTTATTTCGATAATTAAATTCATCAGTATCAAAATACATTAATTCATTTTTAATTAATTCTTTCGCTTTATTTATTTTAAACTCCTTCTCAACATCACTATTAGTGTGTAAAAAGTCACATCCTCCACACTTATCATAATAAGGACAAACGCTTTCAATTCGATCTTTACTAGATTCTATAATTTTATTAATTTTTCCAAATTGATAATTCTTCTTATTTTTATCAATTATGATATCAACCTTTTCATTGGGTAAAGCTCTTTTAACAAAAACTACTTTTTCTAAATTTTTTCCTATACCATTTCCTAAATGATCAAATTTTAACACTTTTATTTCCATAATATATCACCACCTAATTATAATAATAGGTAAAAAAAAGAACAATTAAAATAGTTTATACATACATAATTCTCCTTTTTCATTACTTTTATAAATTGCTAATAACTTCCTATCGTTATTAAAAAACATTACTATTTCACTATTATAAATATTCTTAAATCGAACACCATTTACTACCTTTTTTTCTAATTTTTCATCAACATAAATTTTGGGTAAATCCAAAAAATCTTCAACTAAAATAATATCATTAAGAGAAATATCATCAATTGACTTAGCATTTTTTACATCATATTCATCAATTTTCATTCGCCTTAATTCACACATCGTCATTAATATATTCATTTTATTTCCAATATCACGAATTAAACTCCTAATATAAGTTCCCTTACTAACTTTTACTCGAAAAGTAAAATCATTATCATTTAACTCCAAAAGTTCTATTTCTTTAATCTCAACATTTCTTTTTGGCAAATCAATTATTTTTGATTGCCTAGCATAATCATATAAACGCATTCCATTAACTTTAATTGCTGAATAAAGTGGTACTTCTTGAATATAGCTACCAACAAATGAATTTAGGATATCAACCAAAAGATTATAATTAATTTCATAATTATTATTTTCTTCAATAATATTTCCTGTAATATCCAAAGTATCAGTCTTAATTCCTAATTTTACTTTTGCAATATACTCTTTATCTTCACTAGTTAATAAATCAACTAAACCAGTTGCTTTATTAACACAAATAATCATTAAGCCTGTTGCTATAGGATCTAATGTTCCTGTATGCCCTACTTTTCTTGTATTTAATTTTTTACACACCAGATTAACAACATCACGACTAGTCATTCCTTTAGGTTTATCAATTAATAATATTCCGTTTTCCATATAACACCAAAAAAAGATAGTATAAACTATCAAATAAAGCGATTAAAACAACTAATCCATTCGGTAGGACTCGATAAATCTCCACCAATGTTACCACCTAAAGTCTTAAAAATAAGAGAAACAATAGTAGGCACTAAAAAGATAACTAAAGCATATAAAATACGTTTTCCAACAGTATTCTTAGCATCGTTCATTTTCTTTTCATCATTTGCAATCGTTGCTTTAACAAAATCAAAAACAATTAATACAATTAATACAATGGGAATAAACCATTTAAACAAATTAATTAAATATGCAATAACCCTCATAATTGGAGCTAATTCATCACATGAAATACCTATCATTATCTCACCTACGCTCTCTTCCAACAATCAGATACATTATAATCATATCCTTTTCCAGAACCAATACCAATATCAACAATATTCATAATTAAATTAACAATTGTCGGTATTAAAAACACAATAAACGCCGCAATCAAACGAGTTGAAATCTTCTTCTTAGAATCTTTATCATCAGGATTTACTACATTCCTAAAAAAATCAATCATTATCCAAATAATTAATCCAATAGGAACAGCTAAACGAATCAAATTTAAAGCATCTTTAACAAATTTAAATACTAATAAAACACCAGGTTGTGAACACCAATCAAATAATATATACATATAAATCACCTGAATATATAATACAATATTTTTTTTAAATAGTAAACAAATATCAAAGAAAAAATAAATATCTTTAATTTTAAAACTCAAATCCTCCCTAAAATCGCCATAATTTCTGCAAAATTATTACTTCTAGAAAGAAAACTTTCACTTTTCAATTAATCTAAAATATATGCTAAATGTTTCATTATAAAAGGATGATTTTCATCATCCTTTCTACATAATTAATTCTAACAAATCAATATTAATAATCTAACACATAACCTGTATTATTTATTTTTTCTTATTATAAACATAATAAACTACAAAACCACCAAACATTAACATTACAATTACAGAAATATAAACTATTGTTGCTGTATTAGCAGCAGTTATTGGTACTTTTATACCTGCATTACAATTCTTCTCATTTAAATTAACAATTAATGTATAAGCATCATTATAAGAATAATTTCCCCATACAAAATTACCTTTGTTATCTTTATAACATGCAGCAGGAGTATTACAGTTTTCAGCAGTCTTTATTTTTTCAACTAATTTATAGGTATCATTGTTAGCATAATTACCCCACCTGTATTTACCATCTTTATCTTCATAACAAGCAGCATTATCACTTAGTTTACAATTAACCTCATCTTTAATACTCTCAACTAATTTATAACCTTCTGGTGCTGTCTCTGCCCATTGATAATTATTATTATCATCCTTATAACATGCATATATAGAATTACCTTCAGCACCTTCAGATGCTGCTATACAATCATCCCTTGTAGTTTTTTCAGAAACCAATGTATAGTTACTATCATTCGCATATTTACCCCATACATGAATACCACTTGATTTATTAACATAACATGCATCTTTTTCTGTTGTTTCCCCACCTGAATCACTACCACCTGTTGTTCCGCAACAACGGTTATAATATTTTGTACATTTATACTCTATAACTTTACCATCTTCATCTTTTACTTCTGCACAGTCACTTTTATCCATGTAATAGCACCTATTTGCAGTTATATGTGCATCACTAAGCAAATAGCCGGTTTTAAATGTTTTTGTACTAGATACTTCAGTCCATTTTGTACAATGAATTGTCACCTTTACTGTATCACATGAATCAGTTTTATAAACACAAATCTTAACAGTATCTGTTGTGTTTGCTACACTACGTGATGCTATAGTAATTTTTTTATTTTCATGGTCTAACTTTGGAACTACTTTGCTAGAATCATATTCTCTTACTTCTAATTTTACATTTTCAACTTCTTTATCATTTGTATCTTTAACTGTTGCTGTTACTGTCGTTGAATCATCTAATGCTAAATAAATATTTTTAGACGAAACAGAAACCTTATATTCAGTATCAATTACAGTAATATTACAATAAGCATCCTTATTGGTTAATTTATCTCCATTTACTGTAACAGAAGCCTGAATCTTAACCGGTTTATCATCAGTCGTTTTTGAAGCGCCAGTAATCGTGCCGTCAGCATTTAGATTAATATTACCAGTACTACCAGAACCATCATTATACCAATGCACTTGATCAGATACATCTTCCCATTTACCATTAATTTTTCCTAACGCTTTTAATTTTATCGACTCACCAACACCTATTGTTGTAGCATTACTATCAATACTACCATCTATTGAACACTGTAGTTCTTCTATAGGAGCAGATATTACAGTAACAGTACACTCTCTAGTAATTCCTCCATAACTAGCAGTTACTGTAGTAGTCCCCTCTTTTACTGCTGTCAATAAACCATTACTAACAGTTACAACATTTAAATTTTCACTTTTCCATGTTGCTTTATCATTTACTTTATGAGCATCAGTTGCACCAGCAGAGTATAAATTCAATTGTTCTGTTTTACCTTTAACAATTGTAACTGATGTTTTATTTAATGCTACACTTGTTGCTTTAACAACATTTACAGTTAAAAATTGATCGCTAGTTCCAAGTACATTACCATTAGCATCTGCGAATTTAAGTGTTTGTTTTATCTTTGCAGTACCTTCTGTTAAACCTTTAACAATTACGTCGCAACTATTCTCACTAAACTCAACGATTGATTCACCTTCAACTATAGTAGTATCCCAACATGTTGCTTTTGTTGCAACCCCTTCTTTAAATAGACTTTTAGCTTCAGCACTTTCACCTATAATAACAGTTAATTCACTTGGTGAAAAATAACCTATTAACGTTTCATCATCAACGCAAGCAGTACATTCAACATTTGGAATTTCACCACTAGGGCAATCTTTACACGATGTTGCACCTGTTTCATCTTGATATTTACCAAGAATAGCACAACTTTTTGGTGAACTCAAACCATCTACATCACAATAATGACCAGTTGGACACACTATTCCTAAAGTACTTCCCTTAGGGCAATATCTTCCTACCGGACATTTCTTTTCAACACAACTTTCACAATAAGAACCTGCTGGACAAGGAGCAAATGTATTACATCCTGTTCTTATAACTCCTCCGCCTGGACATTCAAGATAAGTGCTATTACCATTTGCATCTGTACACTCACCATTGTTACCACCTACATCTTTACAATCACCTACATCAGCACTACCCGCCTCTGACATTTGTCCACTTGGACAAGTATTATACTTATTATTATTACAATATCCACCCGCTGGACATTCTTTACATGTATTGCTGGTAGTATCTAAATATTCACCCGCTTTACATGTAACCTCTTCCCCATATGGTCTTTCTTCATTATAATCATTATTCTTATAATCAATCATTGTTTTAATGCCAAAAGATAAGGCAACTGCTAAAACAATACAACCAATTATAAATAAAATCTTATATAATTTTGATTTTTTTGTATTCTTTTCTTCCATAAATACACTCCTTTTACAATAATAACTATATCACTACTTTAATATATTTTCAATAAAAAAAGAAATATTTCTTATTTTTTTAACTTTACATATTTATCTCTTTTTTTAATAGTTCAATAAATTTATTAGTATTACTAACAAACTTTTTAGGTTTAAAATTATTACTATCTTTTATAACTAAATCTAAATCAATATTATCATCAATTTTTAATATATAACCTTCTTCATAAAATACATCAAGGATTTCTTCTTGATGATCATCAACATGTTCTAAATATTCTTTTTTTCTTGCACACGCAATTACTTTTTTACCCTTTTTTAAAGCACTAACAATTGAACCAGTACCAGCATGAGTAATTATCAAATCAGCTTTTTCAATATAATTATTCATTTTTTCATAATCTATAAAATCAAATATTTTCATTTTATTAGATTTAAATTTTGTAAAACCTGCTTGAACAATTATTTCATCATTTATTTTTGAATTTTCAATATAATTTAACAATCTTATAAATTGTTGTTTTTGGGTTCCTAATGTAACTAAAATCATTAATAAATACCTCCCCAATATACTGCTTTCGGATAAACTTTTAACATATTTTCCCACTGAACAACAAATATTGTATAAGCATGTAAACGATAAATTAATTTTCCCGTTATTGTCGGTGTATTTCTTTTAGCAAAACTTTCAATGTAAATAACTTTTTTCCCAAAAATCTTACCTAAACAACACATTGCTGCCACTGTATTAGCACCTGTTGTAACAATAACACTAGGATTATATTTAATAAAGAAATAAATTGATTTAAAGCAGTTATAAAGCAATATAAAAGGATAAACTAACTTCTGATTCCTGGAACCATATGGTAAATAATTAACATTATATTTATCTTTTAAATCTTTTGTAACATCGCTCTTTTCCGTTATTAAGACATAATCATAATCATTGTAAATATCTTTTAATTGCAATAACTGTGTTAAATGACCACCAACACTAGAGATAAACATTACTTTCTTTTTTTTCATACTCTATCCTCATTTATATAATTTAAAATAATTACTTAAATTATAAACACTCTACTTAATTATAACATGTTAAATATAAAATTTCACTAAATTGTCATATAAAAATTATTTACATTACATATATATTTTATTATAATGTTAATATTGTGTAAAAAAAAGGAGCTATCAAATGAAAATTAGTAAAAAATCGTTAATACTATTAATATTAAATATTATAATACCACCTTTTTTAGGAAGATATGATATTTTAGGTATTTCATATTT
>JAZULI010000145.1:0-3309 GCA_045603025.1 Bacilli bacterium | reverse complement strand
CTTTCTTTAAATCAAATGTCATATAACCATAGTTTTTATAATAATAATCACTACTAATCATAAATTCGCTAAAACTTTCTTTATTTAATTCTTTAACCATTTCATTATTTAAATCATTAAGAAAAGTAATATCTTTTCCAACAACTTCATTTTTTAAATCATTCCATATTAACTGAAAAGTTGGACACCAAATAGAATTATCATTTATTTTGGAAATATCAGTAGGTACTATATTTAATTTAATGTCTTTCATTTTATTCTCCTTTTATCAAATCATTAATTATATAACTACTTATTAATAAACCTGCTATACTAGGTACAAATGAAATTGAACCAATTTTTCCTAATCCCTTTATACTTTCTTCTTCTGAATAAATAACCGGAATATTTAAAGCATCTTTATTATCTTTTAACATATAACGTAATTTTTTAGCAAGTGGATCATAATTAGTCTTTTTTAATTTAGTTATTTTAAATAATTCTGGATGTAATTTATTACCAGTTCCCATTGATGAAATAATTGGGATATTTCGTTTTAGTGATTCATTAATTATTAAAACCTTACTTTTAATGGTATCACAACAATCAATAATATAATCTATTTTTTGATCGAAAAAGATATCAAAATTAGTTTCATCATAAAATAAATCAAATGTATCTACTAAACAATTAGGATTAATATCTAAAATACGTTCTTTAAAACAATCTATTTTCTTTCTTCCTATATTTGAATGAAGGGCTATAATTTGTCTATTGATATTTGTTATATCAACCGTATCATAATCACATAAAATTATATGACCAATGCCAGCACGAACAAGACTTTCTATAACATATCCACCTACACCACCTACACCTAAAATTAAAATAGTTTTATTATTAAGTTTTAAAACATTATCTTTTCCAATTAATAATTCTTCTCTTTCAAACATAAAAACCTCTTTTTTTATTATATAAAAAAGATAATATATTTTTCAATATTATCTTATTAAAATAAATTATTATGTTTTATATTTTCTTACAATTGTTTTTTAAGTACCTTTTCGTCTTTAACTAAAATTACCTTACTAGGATCAATAACGCATTCCTTGGTTAAAATTACTCTAATATAATTGTCTTCTAATAACTTTGTTTCAAAATTAGAAAATATTCTTTCAGTTAAAACACTTATACCACTAACACCAAAACCCATTTGGGCAACTTTATCGGTAAATTCATCAACAAAATCTTCATCAAAAGAAACTTCAACACCTAACATTTCAATACGTTCTTTTTTGATTTTAAAAGCACTAGATTTAGAATTTAGCATTATATTTCGATAATCATCTTTTGTTAAAGAATTTAAATCACATTGAAAAGGCATTCTTCTTAATAATTGAGCATCCATACCAAATTCTTGCATATCTTCTAAAGTATAATTTTTATCAATAAATACTTCATCTTCCTTTTTATCATTTCGAAAACCAATTGCTTGTTTTTTAGTTCCTTTTTTAATTCGAGCATCTCTTATTCTACTTAATCCTTCAAAAGCACCAGCTCCCATTATCATAAGTTCTCTTGTATCAAAATTAATCGTTTTACTAAAACCATTTTCTTTAATTTCTAAATCAAAAATAGTTCCTTCCATTAATTTTAATAATGATTCTTGAACACTACCACGGGATACATTTGAATTATCACCATTTCTTGATAATTTATCAATCTCATCTAAAAATAAAATTCCTTTTTGCGCTTTTTCTAAATCTCTATCCGCAGCATAATATAATTTTATTAGCATATCATCAATACTTTTTCCAACGTAACCTGCTTCAGTATATCTTTTACAGTCTACTTCAGCATAAGGTTTATCTCCTAACGCTTTTGCAATCATATTTGTTATATAACTCTTACCAGTTCCAGTTCCCCCACGAATTAATATATGATCAATTCGTTCTTTTTTATTTTCTGGTGGCAAATTACTATTTTGAACAACATCATTAATCAAAGCATGATATAAAATATTTTTTAAAGGTTCATCTTGTCCTTTAACATATTCCATAATTTTTAACAATTTATCACGATAATCATTTCTTACTTTTTCAATATCAATTTTAAATTCTTCAGGATTATCATTTTTTTCTTCTAAATCATTTGTATCAATATTATTTTCATCTTCAGAATTATCATTCTCTTTTTCTAAAACCCAATCTTTCATATAAGAAGTATCTTCAACTTCCAAATCTACAAGTTCTTTATTAAGAATAATTGGATTATTACCCCATTTTACTTTAATCATTGTTTCAATATAATTATTAATTAAATCGATTCCACCTATACCATAATAGGCTTTATCAATTAAATAATCTAAAAAATCATCTTCAATAATTAACTCTTTTCCACTACTCTTACAAATATTTTGATAAATATTATATGGATTATTTGGATTACTTAAAATAATTTCTTTTATTTCATCTTTTTTTAATCTACCAAAACAAATAACTTCTTGAAATTGATCATATAATTGTTGTGTCATTCCTTGATCACATAAATCCATTGGATTATTAGATGGAGTATTTCGTAATAAAACATACGTAATCTTTGATAAATCAAAACTACTTTTTCCTTCTTTATCCATATTTACACGATATGTTGCTAATAATTTTTCTACTTCTGTAAATGGATTTAAAAGATATTCATTATCCTCTTCTTCATCTAAATTATCATTTAAATCATCAAAATTATCGACGATAAAAACTACTCCATTTTCTGCTTTTTTCATATTGCCACTAGCAGCACAAGTTAAAGCACCAATTACTGTTATTATATTTTCTTTCATATCTTTTTTTAATTCAACCATAGCCAAAGGAGCTGAAGTATTATCCATAACGGTTTTAGCAAATGTTTCTTTTCCAAATCCCATTGGTCCATATAAAAGAATATTATGTTTTAACCTTCTTTTTTGTTCTAGTGGAATATTAGCATCTAAAAGATCTAAGTTACTTTTAATAATATTAAGAGTATCAGAAACCGCTTCATCTTGAAATAAGATTTTTTCTTTTACAATCTTTTCTATTTTGGCTACATCAAATTTATTTTTAGGTATTAATTCAAAATCTTTAAACTTATCATAAAATTTTTGATGTAATTCACTAATTAATGTTGGTTGATCTTCAAATATAATATCATCATTTTCTAAACGATAATAAGTATATAGTAAATCATCCCTAATCATTTCATTTTCAAGATCAATATTATCCTGATAAAATTCAACAATATTAACCCCTGCTTCAGTATTAGTAACATCAATTGTTACATCATTATCTACTATTT
>JAZULI010000144.1:0-4256 GCA_045603025.1 Bacilli bacterium | reverse complement strand
TATTATATTATTTATGTAAATATAGAAATTAAGTGTTAGAGTTTAAAATATTACATGTAAAGTTTATTGTAATTATTTTTTTTAAATGCTATTCTTAAAAAGCGTGTATTAGTTTTATTAAGTAATTTTAGAGTATTATGGAAAATGAATAGAGGAAAAGTAAAATGGTTTAATAATGAAAAGGGATATGGATTTATTGAATTTAATGATAAAGAAGATATTTTTGTACATTATTCAGCTATTAATCAAAATGGATATAAGAGTTTAAATGAGGGAGATTTTGTTGAATTTAATTTATTAGAAACATCTAAAGGATATCAAGCACAAGATGTTTCGTTATTAAAAAATGAAATTATTATATAGTTTTATTTTTTTTATTTTTGTGATAAAAAAAATATTGAAATTTATAAATCATCATGATATTATTAAAATGCGTGTGTAAAATAGTTTTGATGATACTTGGAGATAAGTAAGGAGAATTATCAAGTGGTTAGAGGTACAGTGAAGTGGTTTAACAATGAAAAAGGATATGGATTTATTGAATTTACGGATAAAGATGATATTTTCGTTCATTATTCGGCCATTAATCAAAACGGTTACAAAAGTTTAAATGAAGGAGACCTTGTTGAATTCACTTTGCTTGAGACGTCAAAAGGATATCAAGCATTAAATGTGTCAGTAGTAAAGAATGAAATTATCGTGTAAACGGTAGTTTTTTTTTTATAAATATGATAATATATAATTAGAAGGAGATGATGATATGGAAGTTTTAATTAGGGGTAATAAAGTTGATATTACCGAATCAATGAGTAATTACGTAAAAGAAAAATTAAGTAAGTTGGATAAGTATATGGATACTGAATCACTTAAAGCGAATGTGTTAGTAAAAGTACGTAATTATACTCAAAAAATTGAAGTAACTATACCATTAAAAACACTAATTTTAAGAGCAGAAGAAGAACAACAAGATTTTTATTCGGCAGTTGATTTAGTTATTAGTAAACTAGAAAGACAAATAAGAAAGAATAAAGATAAATTAATTAAGAAAGAAAAAAAAGGTAATAAAGAATTTAATATTGAAGAAATTATACCAATTGAATCAGATGAAAAAGTTATTAAACGGAAAAAAATAGATATTAAACCAATGGATGAAGAAGAAGCAATCCTTCAAATGGAATTATTAGGACATAATTTCTATTTATATAAAGATAGTGAAAGTAATACTGTAACAGTTGTTTATAAACGTAAAGATGGCGGATATGGTATTATTGAAAGTGAATAAATTTAATATTCATAATATTATAAATTGATTATGATATTTTAGTGAAACATTGTAAAAAGGCTAGTAAATAAGCCTTTTTTTTGTTAAAATATTATTATTGTGAGGTGTAAAATGAATTTATTAAAGAAATTATTTGATCATGATTATAAAGAATTAAATAGATTTAAAAAATTAGCAGATAGTATAATGTTATTAGATGAAGAATATCAAAAGAAAAGTGATGAAGAATTAAAGAATAATACTAGTTTGTTTAAGGAAAGATTAGAAAAAGGTGAAACTTTAGATGATATTTTAGTAGAAGCATATGCTACTGTTAGAGAAATGGCTTATCGTAAATTAAATGAAAAGGCCTTTTATGTGCAATTATTAGGTGCTATTGCCATTCATTGTGGTAATATTGCAGAACTTCGTACAGGTGAAGGAAAAACCTTAGTTACAACGTTCCCTGCTTACTTAAATGCCTTAGAAGGAAAAGGTGTTCATGTAATTACGGTTAATGAATATTTAACAATTCGTAATGCAGAATGGATGGGACCGGTATATGAGGGTTTAGGTTTAACGGTTGGTATTAATAAAAGAGAACTTTCACCAACGGAAAAAAGAGAACAATATAATTGTGATATTTTATACACAACAAATAATGAATTAGGATTTGATTATCTTCGTGATAATATGGTAATTCATAAAGAAAAAAGAGTAATTCGTGGACTTCATTATGCAATTATTGACGAAGCGGATTCAATTTTAATTGATGAAGCAAGAACACCATTAATTATTTCTGGTGGTCATTTAAAGAGTGCTAATTTATATATTGATGCTGATAGATTTGTTAAAGGAATTAAGATTGATGCTGACTTTAATTATGATGAGAAAACAAAAAATGTTACTTTAACTGATGAAGGTGTTGAAAAAGCAGAAAAGTATTTTAAAATTGATAATTTATATAATATAAAAAATAATGAATTAGTGCATTACATAAATCAAGCTTTAAGAGCTAATTATGCAATGAAAAAAGATTTTGATTATGTTGTTCAAGATGGTGAAGTGTTAATTGTTGATCCATTTACAGGACGTATTATGAAGGGTCGTCAATGGAGTGATGGACTACATCAAGCAGTTGAGGCTAAAGAAGGCGTTAAAATTAATGAAGAGACAAAAACAGTTGCAACAATTACATTCCAAAATTTATTTAGAATGTATAATAAATTATCAGGAATGACTGGTACGGCTAAAACTGAGGAAGAAGAGTTTAGAAATATTTATAACATGTATGTTATTGTAATTCCTACAAATAAACCAATTGCTCGTATTGATTATGCTGATTTAGTTTATCCAACTTTAAAAGGTAAATATCAAGCTATTGTTAATGTTATTGAAGAAATTCATAAAACAGGACAACCAATTCTAGTTGGTACAGTAGCAGTTGAAACTAGTGAACTTATTAGTAGTTTATTAACGAAAAAAAGAATTAAACATGAAGTTTTAAATGCGAAAAATCATGCTAGAGAAGCAGAAATTATTGCTTTAGCTGGTGAAAAAGGTGCCGTTACAATTGCCACTAATATGGCCGGTCGTGGTACCGATATTAAGTTAACTGAAGAAACGAAAGCCTTAGGTGGACTTGCGGTTATTGGTACTGAACGTCATGAATCACGTCGTATTGATAATCAGTTAAGAGGTCGTTCTGGTCGTCAAGGGGATCCTGGTATGAGTCAATTCTTTGTATCAATGGAAGATGATTTAATGGTTCGTTTTGGTACGGATAGAATTAAAACAATGCTACAGGCTATTGGTTTTGAAGAAACACAAGCGATTAGAAGTAAGACATTTACAAAAGCCATTGGAACAGCACAGGCAAAAGTTGAAGGTAATAACTTTGATATTCGTAAACAATTATTACAATATGATGATGTTATGAATAATCAAAGAGAAGATATTTATGCAAGACGTAATGAAATATTAGATAATGAATCTATTCATGAAACAGTATTAAATACTTTCTATAATCATATTACTGATTTTGTTGATTCACATTTACCACCAGAAGATAGTTTGACTGATGAGGATATTTCAGATATAGTAGCTTATGTTAATCAAAATTTATTAAGAAATAATATAAAATTTGATGATTTAAAAGAAAAAGATAATAGTTTTGTTATCGAATATATTTACGAAAAAGTAGTAAAAGAATACGAAAAGAAATTAGAAGCAATTCCAAAAGAAATATCAAATGAATTTGAAAAAGCCATTAGTTTAAATGTAATTGATAAGTATTGGACAGAAAATATTAATTCTTTAGCTCATTTACGTGAATCAGTAATGATGAGAGGATATGGTGGTCAAGATCCACTTAGAGCTTATACTATTGAAGGATTAGATATGTATGAAAATATGCTTATGAATATTGATAAAGATGTAACATTATTCTTATTAAAAGCTGAAGTAAAACAAAATACCGAAAGAAAAGAAGTTACTAAGAATAAATTAACAAATGATTCTGATACAACAACTACTAAAACATCAAGAAAAGTAGAAAAAATAGGAAGAAATGATCCATGTCCATGTGGTTCGGGAAAAAAATATAAACAATGCTGTGGAAAGTAGTATAAAATAAGGATTTTAAAGAATTTCCAAATAACAAAATGTCTACAAAATTTTAAATATGTTTACAAATTTTAATTTAAATGTCCACAAACATTTGAAAATAAAGGAATGTTTACTTAAAAATATTGTAAACATTCCTTTTGTAGTTTAATGATATAATAAAAATAATAGAGGTGATTATATGCGCATAGGTGTAGATATAGATAATGTTCTTTCTAATTTTAATGAAGTATTATTAAATGATTATTTAAATCATGATAAGTCATTAAGAAATAGTGGAATAGTAAATAAAGAAGTTTATATTAGAAATATGTTTGATTGGTCAGAAAAATATGAAAAAGAATATTATAAAAATAATATTGAAAGATTA
>JAZULI010000143.1:0-3056 GCA_045603025.1 Bacilli bacterium | reverse complement strand
ATTTGTTCTTAGAGGGACATTAAAAGATAATAAATCATAAATTGTTACTCCGTCTAAATTAGCAAATCTTGAATCATATTTTTTTATTTCATCTTGTAAACTAATTACATTAGACTCTAATAATTTCATAATGCATAAACTAGTGAATATTTTCGTAACACTTGCTAAATCAAAAATTGTATCTTCACTCATTTCTTTAATATTTGGTGATAGTTTTCCGTTATTAAAAGAAACTTCTTCTTGATTACCAACAATAATTGTTTCTTGATGAAGTGATGTTCCAAAACTAAATACAGCTCCTGCTACACTTTTCTTTTTTAAAAAATATTCTCTTATACTTTCTTCAATTCCACTTTGTTCATATAATTTATTTCTTAGTTCACTAATTGTTGCATCTTTATTATTTTTTAATAATTCAACAACTGGTTTTAAAATTAAATAATAATCCTTCTTACTAAATAAGTCTCTTTGTTCACTACTTAAACTAAGATTTTGTCTTATCATTAATTGATTAATATAATCATCTAAAAAGTTTTCCATAAATCACCTATTTTAATTCATATTCACTATTTTCAGTAATATATAATTCTTTAATATTACTAACTCTTTTTAAACTAGGTATAAATCCTTTTATTGATGTATTAGGATAAATCCATGTATTTCTTCCAATAAATGTACCTGGATAAGTTGTTGTATTAGCTCCTAATCTTGTTTTATCACCAATCACACTACCGAAAAAATCAGTTTTTAAATCAACTACTTCTTCATCTTTTTTTAAAATAACATTTCCCTGATCAAAACGACGATTAGCGATAATTGTTCCACTACCTATTCGACTTTTATAACCAATAATAGAATCCCCTACAAAAGTATGACTTGCAACTTTCGCTTTATCCATAATTATTGCATATTTTATTTCGCTACCATGTCCTATTTCACAATTATCACCAATTATTGAATAAGGTCTTATAAAGACATTAGGCATAATTTTAACATTATTACCAATAATAACCGGTCCAACTATTGTTACAAAATCACTAATTTTAGTATTTTCACCTATAATATAATTACCATTTAAAGATACAAACTTAGCACAATCAGCCTTACAATCTTTAATATTCTTAGTCTTTTCATCAACATAATTATTTAATTTATCAAAAACATCTAAAACATTATCACAATTATTAAATAAATATTTATAACTTAATTCATTTATATGTTCAAAATAATAATCTAATTTCATAATATCACCATAAATTTACTTTTTTTCATTATACATATATAAGTAACTAGGACGATGTCCTCCATCACTTCTAATCATTTCTGTTTTAATAACTTTATTTTTTATAATTCTTCTAAAAGCAGGATCTAATAATTTCTTTCCTAAGATAACTTCATATACTCTTTGTAAATCTCCTAATGTAAAATATTTAGGCATCATATTAAAAACAATATCTGTATATTCTATTTTATTTTTTAATCTATTTACTCCTGTTAAAATAACTTTAGCATGATCAAATGCTAAACAATTATTTTCAATAACTTCATAACGATAGCGATCAGTTGTTTTTTCTTTTAAAACTTTCTTTATTTTAATATTAAATGAAGTATTACCATTATCAAAAATTAAAGTAACAGTATTTTTATTTTCAATAATTTCTACATCAAACCATGAAGCATTTGGATTTAATTTATCCATTAATTTATTTTTATCAATAAGTGCCATATAAGTTGTTGAAATAATTCGCATACGAGGATCTCTATTTATATCACCAAAAGTATATAATTGTTCTAAATAAATATCATGTAAATTAGTTTCTTCTTTTAGAATACGTACTGGACAATCTCTTAAATGTTCATCAATTTTTAAAAATCCTCCCGGTAAACACCATTTATCTTTAAAAGGATAATACGATCTTTTAACTAATAAAATACTCATTACTTTTTTATCACTTTTACGATAATTAGTACTTGCAACATCAGACACTGATATAATTAATATATCAGTTGTTACTGATAACCTTTCATAATCATTAGGGTTATATGAAGCTAAAAACTCTTCTTCACTATTATATTTAATTTCCATTAAAGCCACCTCACAATATTAATTTTAACATATTAACTAAATAGAAAAAAGAGAAATCTTCATTATCATTTAAGAAGTTTCTCATTAATTCTTTTAGTATAATCATAATCTGTCATACGAAGACATTTAATTTTATCTTTTTTAACATAAGTTTCTATTTTCGAAACATTGTTATAATAATAATTTTCTCCATCAATCGTAAGTAAAAGATTATTATTTTCAATCGGATTAATAGTTATTATACGATTTTCTGGAATAATAACCGAATTTTTTAATGTTTGATAACTCTTACTATTAAGTGGAGCTATCGGAGTTATTTGTAAAACATGTAAGTCATTATAGACTAAACTACCACCAAAACTTAAATTATAAGCACTTGATCCAAATGATGTTGAAATAAGGATTCCGTCCCCTACAAATTTTTCTAATAATTCTTTATTTACAAATAGATCTAAATATAAAGTTTTTAAATCACTATTTCTTATAACTAATTCATTAATTGACTCTATTTTTTGTTCTTTTCTACCAGTTAATACTTTCGTTTCTTGAACACTAATATTTTCAATTTTATAATTATTATCATTTAACATTTCTAAAAACTTATCCATTTCATTAGGATAAATCTCTTGTGCAAATCCTAAGGTTCCGGTATTAATTCCTAAATAATAAACATCTGAATTAAAAGAAGTATTTTTTATCATTCTTAAAAACGATCCATCTCCACCAATAGTAATTGCTAAATCAAAATCATTATTATCAATTATATAACCATATTTATTTAATTTACTAATTAATTCTTCTTTAATAGTTTTTGAATAATCATTATTATTAGCGAATAATGCAATTTTTTTAATTTTTGACACTTTATCACTTCTTTTCTAATTTTAATCTTTTACAGGGTAATTCCTTTACATTATTATATAAATTATTTACTATAATATAATCTAGTACCTCTTTGTCTATATATAAT
>JAZULI010000142.1:0-6034 GCA_045603025.1 Bacilli bacterium | reverse complement strand
CTTCTTGAATTAGCTGATGATGATTATGATAAAATTATTGAGATTTTTAAGAAATATACTGATAATTATGAACAAGCGGAAGATTATATAGTTAGATATTTACCAGAATTTTTAAATGAAATTGATAGTAGAAATGCTCTTTTAATTTTAAAAAGAAAATTGGATGTTTATCAATATTATTTAGCATATCATGAAGAATTAAATGATTTAGAATTAATTAAAGTTCAAGCATTTATTAATGAAATAAAAAGATTATCTAATGATGATGTTATTAAATTAGCAGCTAAATCTAGTTATAAGGGTGATTCTGGTAAATTAAGATTTATTGTTTGGGCACAGCATATGGTTAAAGAGGATGTTTCTTTAAAGGAAAAAGAGAAAAATAACCTTTTAGAAAAAATCATCTATGCTGAAAATTATTACTATCAATCATCAATAAAGGATGAAAAAAATAAAGTTTTAAGTGCTTTTAAAAGAAATAATGATGATCATTTTAACTTCGTTGTTAAATTAATAAAAGAACCTAAAGAAAACTGGAATGCAATGATTAATGAGTTTTTAAGTAGTCAAAAAAATGAAATTCTTAGTAAAAACAAAATATTACGAATTATTCTTCTTTCTAAATCTGAAGGATCAACAAAGGAATTAATAAAGTCGTATAAATTAATGGAAAGTTTAATCTCTTCATCAATTACCTATATGAAAGATCCAATCACAAATGAAGTAATCTCCCGTGATGTTTATGAACGTCATTATGAAAAAATTAAAAGGCATTTGGATTTATTAATTACAACTAATCTAGAAGATGAAGAAAAGATTATTGAAATACTTGATAAATTAAGTAAAATTCGTTTTTATGATAAATTAAGTGAAATGTCAGATAGACTAGTTCAGGTATTTCCTTATTTATATCCTAATTTTCCTAATTATGAAGAATTTATTAGAGAAAGATGTGATATTTATTTAGAATATCGTAATGATAAAAGAAAAAATACAATCGCGCAACTAGTGCAAAATAATAAAGCTGCTAAAGAAAAAGTACGTGAACAAACTATAAAAAAAGCACTTGTTAATGTTCATGCATTTATTAGAAAATTTTTAGATGGTGATTATGTCATTATTGAAGAGTTTAAAAATGTAAATAATATTAAAAAAATGGATTTGGATTATAATTTGAATTTTCTAAAAGAAAATGATAGTGAATTATATCTTGAAGTTCTTGAAAAACAAGAA
Organism: Bacilli bacterium; assembly: GCA_045603025.1. GTDB lineage: Bacteria > Bacillota_I > Bacilli_A > RF39 > UBA660 > RUG12783. The sequence goes on along the minus strand of JAZULI010000142.1, from coordinate 4,801 downwards.
AATGGTATAAAAATTATTAATGAAAAAATTAAGTTATTATATAATTATCTAAAAAATGGTATTGGTGAAGAACATCGTGAATTTGATATTATTGATTATTATTTAATTATTAAGAATGATTTGGAAACAGTGAGAGAATTTGTTATGAATTCTAGTAATTTAAATAATGAAGATAAATATATTTTAACTAAATTCCTTAGTTCTAATTATCGACCTAAAAAGATTGGTCCTAATACACTTTTAAATACGGAAATTGAAATTGGCTGTGAATTAGATGAAGATGGCAATTTAATTCCTGGTACTGGTTATAGTATTGGAAGAGAAATTAGAGAAAAGGTTGTTGAGTATTTAGAAAGTAATAACATTCCATTAAATGATGTTACATACAAAGTAATGTTGAATAAATATTTGAAAGAAAATAATATTGATATTAAAACATCTAAAAAAAGATAAAATATCTGTTATCAAAAAAAGGTTGACAGATATAACATAAAGTTATATAATCATTTATGTTGTTTGAAAGGAGTGAGATTATGGCAGTTAAATTAAGATTAACAAGAGGTGGAAGTAAAAAGAAACCAACTTATCGTATCGTAGCAATTGATTCTCATACAAAAAGAGATGGAGAATATATCGAATTAGTAGGTACATATAATCCTAGAACTAATCCTAAAACAGTTACTTTAAAAGAAGAAGTAGCATTAAAATGGTTAAGTCAAGGTGCTATTCCTAGTGATACAGTAAGAAATATTTTAAGTGAAGCTGGAATTATGATAAAATTAGCTGATTCTAAAAATAAGAAAGCTAACTAAGAGGTATTTTGATGGACTTAGTAAAAATGACGGAATATCTTGTAAAGAATATAGTTACTAATAAAGATGAAGTAACGGTAAAAGAATTTCCTTCAGAAAATGAAAATGAGATAATTATCGAAGTATTAGTAAATGAAGAAGATATTGGTAAAGTAATTGGACGAAATGGTAAAATTGCTAATTCAATTAGAACCTTAGTTCAGGCTAGTAGTTATTTACAAGATAACAAAAGAGTAAAAATTAATATTGAAAATTTTTAAACTAGAATTTCTAGTTTTTTTTCTTTAATTATTAATAATAATGGTATATAATATGTATGAGGTGTATGAATGAATCCAATGATTAATGAACGAGATTTAATTTCTATGAAATTACTTCATTATTTTATAACAAAGAAAAATTATAATCCGATTATTGTTCAAGGTGTGGAAAATGAAATATGGCTTGAGAATTTAGAAGAAGAATATAAAGTTGTCAGAATAGTTAATAATTATATTCATAATGATGAACAATTGGATTTTGATATTTTTAAGACTAAAAGAATGGTTAAAAAAATTAAACGGAAAACTTTTTCTTTTAGTATGAAAGCTTTAAATATTTTAACTGATGTTGGTGAAAGCGTTAATTTAGATCGTGAATTAGATAATATTTCAATTGTTTATGCTAAAAATGAAGAAGCGCTTACTAATAATACATTATTGAATAGTGTTTATAATGATTTAATTGATAATTTACAATTTAGTGAAGAAGGGTTTCAATTATTTTTAAAGATTACAACAGAAATTAATAGCAAAAATAAAAAGGAAGCGATTGAGAATGATAAGATATTTGAGCCAAAACCAATTGTTGTTAATTATGTAATTATTGGTCTTTTGGTTTTAATATTTATTATTGGATCTTTTTTAGGATATCATGATAATTTTATTTATAATTTTAGTGTATATGGTCCATTAATTAGAAAAGGTGAAATATATCGTTTACTAACAGGGACATTTTTGCATGGAGATTTAATTCATTTAGTTTGTAATTGTTATGCTTTATATGTGGTTGGTGGACAAATTGAAAGTTTTTATGGTAAAAAGAAGTTTGTTATTATTTATCTTTTTAGTGCTATAACAGGTTCTTTATTATCTATGGCAATGCATAATACTCCTTCAATTGGTGCTAGTGGAGCGATTTTTGGTTTGTTAGGAAGTCTACTTTATTTTGGTTATTATTATCGTGTATACTTTGGTAGTGTAATTATAAAGAAAGTTGTACCGGTTATTTTACTTAATCTTTTAATTGGGTTTAGTATAAGTGGTATTGATAATTTTGGTCATATTGGAGGACTTGTTGGTGGTGTATTAATAAGTATGGCTTTAGGTATTAGTAATAGTCATAAAATAAGTCGAAGAGATCAAATTAATGGGATTATTTTAAGTATTATTTTTGTTTTATTTATTGTTTATTTAGGCTTTTTTCTAAAATAGTTAGTTTTCAAAGATAATATTTTATGATATGATATTATTGTTATGGAGGTTTTATGAGATATATAGGTCTTGATTTAGGTGAAAAGACTTTAGGAATTAGTATTTCTAGTGGAATTATTGCTAATAACTATAAGACTTTAAGACATAATGCTGAGTATTCTCAACTAGTAAATTCGGTTTTAGAAATTGTAAAAGATGAAAAAATCGATAAAATAGTGTTGGGTTTTCCTAAAAATATGGATAATTCGATTGGTAAACGAGCAGAAATAACACTTGATTTCAAAAAGAAATTAGAAGAGGCAACAAAATTAGAAGTTATTTTGGAGGATGAGCGATTAACTTCCAAATTAGCGAATAATTTTATGATAAAAGAAGATATTTCAAGAAAAAAAAGAAAAGAAAGGGTAGATGGTATGGCTAGTGTTATCATTTTACAGTCATACTTAGATAGAAAGGTGGATTAAAATGAACGAAAAAAATAGTTTTACAATAATTAATGATGAAGGAAAAGAAGTAGTATGTGATGTTTTATTTACTTTTGATAGTGATGAAACAAATAAAAGTTATATTGCATACACAGATAATACGAAAGATGAAAATGGAAATGTGCAAGTATATGCTTCAATCTATGATCCAAATGTTGAAGATCCTGAATTAAAACCAATTGAATCTGAAAAGGAATGGAAAGTAATCGAAACAATTCTTGAAACTTTACAAGAAGAAGTACAGAAAAAGGCTAATGAGGAAGATAATAATTAATTAGAATAAAGGAAGTTTATGAAAAAAAGAATTAATGTTAAGAATATAATAATAATTCTTCTTTTATTGTTTGGTTCTACTTTAGTTATATTAGGTTTATTATGGATTCATTATACTGGAAAAGTATCAAAATCTGATAAAGTAATCATTGTTAACATTGAAGGAAGCGGTATACAAATAGGGAATATATTAGAAGAAAATGATTTAATAAAGAGTGCTAATTTTTTCAAAATATATTTAAAATTGAATAAAATTAATAATTTAAAAGCTGGAACATATAAGTTATCGCCTAATATGCGTTTATCCAAAATTATTGATATTTTACAAGAAGGTAGTAGTTATAATCCAAATGAGATTTCGATAACCTTTAGAGAAGGTATTAATATGAGAGAAATCGCTAGAGTAATTGAGAGAAATACCAATAATACTTATGATGATGTAATGGATTTGTTAAATGATAAAGAATATTTACAAGAATTAATTGATAAATATTGGTTTATAACTGATGAAATATTAAATAAAAAGATATATTATTCACTAGAAGGATATTTGTTTCCAAATACTTACCGTTTTTCTAATAAAGATGTTTCAGTAAAAGAAATATTTAATAAATTAATTGATCAAATGGCAGTTGTATTAGCGGGTCGGCGTGAAGAAATTGAAAGAACTGGTTTTACAGTTCATGAATTATTAACTCTTGCTTCTATTGCTGAACTTGAAGTTAATAATAAGACAAGTAGAGAAGATCGGGCAAAAGTTGTTGGGGTATTTATTAATCGCTTAGAACAAAAAATGAGTTTAGGTAGTGATATAACAACAAGATATTCCATTAAATTAGATGATACTAGACCCCTTACTAAGAAAGAATATCAAACAATAAATGCTTACAATACAAGGTCAAGTTCGCTTGCAGGAAAACTACCAGCAGGACCAATTGGGATGGTTTCAAGAGATAGTTTAATAGCAAGTATTAATTATAATGATAATGATTATTTATTTTTCATTTCTAATATCAAAACAAATGAAACCTTTTTCTATAAATATTCTAGTGATTTTGAAAAAAAGAAAAGTGAACTTGCCCAAATAAATGGAGGTTATTAAAATATGAGTAATAGTGATATATTAAAACAACTTAAAGAAATAAAAGAATATGCTAATTTAGAAAATGTACCTATTATGCAAGATGAAGGGATTGAATTCTTAACAACGTTTATTATGAAAAAACAAGTAAAAAGAATTTTAGAAGTAGGTACTGCAATAGGATATTCTGCAATAATGATGGCTTTAGTTGATAAAGATATTCATGTTACAACGATAGAACGTGATGAAACAAGATATTTAGAAGCTTTAAAAAATATTAAAAAATTTAAATTGGAAGATAGAATTACCTTAATATTTAATGATGCATTATCGGTTGAGTTAAATGAAGAATTTGATTTGATTTTTATTGATGCGGCTAAGGGTAAAAATAAAGATTTCTTTAATCATTTTGAAAACAATTTAGCAATGGATGGTTTTATTATTACAGATAATATGAATTTTCATGGTTATGTAGCGATGGATGAAAGTGAAATAGAAAGTAAAAATATTCGGGGAATTGTATCAAAAATTAAAGATTATATTTATTTTTTAGAAAATCATATGTTATATAAAACGACAATTTATAATGTTGGTGATGGTGTTTCCGTTACTGAAAGAAGAGGTTAAAATGAAATTATTAGTTAGTTTAAATAGGAAAGAAGTAGATGACTATTTAGA
>JAZULI010000141.1:0-2107 GCA_045603025.1 Bacilli bacterium | reverse complement strand
AATAAAGTATTAAAAAGTCAATTATTTGTAACAATATCAACATCATTTTTATTAATCTTTATTTTAGTAGGAAGTAGTTATGCACTATTAAATACTAGAACCGAAACAGGATTAAATGATGTTGTAGTTTCTAGTGGTAATTTACAAGTAGTTGTATCTAATTCAAGTGATATGATTGAAATGAATTATACAACTTTAGGAGTACCAGATGAAGTAGGATTAACATATGATCCATATACATTTACTGTCGAAAATACGGGAACAAATGATGTTGCTTATTATGAAATAAGAATTGTAGATAAAGAATATGAAATAAGTACATTACCACATAAATCATTAAATTTTGCAATAAAAGTAAATGATAATGAAGAAACTGCTCCTCAAAACTTAGGAGATAATCGTAGTTATATATATACTGGAGGTCCACTTGCTGTAGGTGAATCGGATACCTTTAGTTTAAAATTATGGGTAAATGAAGAATGGGGAATGTATGCAAATAATAAACAAATAAAAGCATCATTGGAAGTGACGTTATATAGCGATATTCCAACAAGAAATTATATTATTTATGATTCACAAGGAGGAAATAATATATCAAAAACAAGTGTTTCATCAAAAAGAGTAACAATGCAAGTACCAGAGAAGAAAGGATATACATTCCTAGGATGGAGTACAACCCCTAATGGAAATGTTGAATATGAATCAAATGCTATTTATAATAGCAATAATGGTACAACATTATATGCAATATGGAAGTAAAAACCAATATTGAGAGAAACAATAGTAGCAATGGCTGGCAATAAAGTAGCAGACAATAGTACAGGAAATACTTTCTTTACCCAAACAGCAGAAGAACAAGGTGTTGATTCATATGGAGTATATAAATTAAAATCGACGGAAAATGATACAAATCCTGTATATTTCTTTAGAGGAGACCATACTGTAAATAATAATGTGATCTTTAACGGATTCTGTTGGAAAGCAGTAAGAACTACTGAGTTAGGTGGAACAAGATTAATATATAATGGATTACCGATTAATACTGATGGAGTACTTAGTTGTCCAACAACTGAAGGTGATTCAACAATGATAAGTATGTATGAAAGTAATGAACTTGTTGGGGATAATTATCAATATAGTTATACTGAACAAGAAGGATATACATTGAAAACAGGACATAGGTTCATATTTAATGTAAATAATAATGATGCAAAATATGTAGGATATAAATATCAAACAACAAATGAGAATGATACCAATTCTAATTTAAAAAATATTTTAGATGCCTGGTACACAGGAGCGATAACTGAAAGTAATCATGATAAAATTGAAGATAGTATCTATTGTAATGATCGAAGTGATGTTGATAGTGATAATTATTATGGCGGATATGATAGAGCGAAAGCAGGAACCCCAAGTGTAGAATGTCCAAATACCAGTGATAGTTTTACGGTAAGTAGTGGTTTATCGACAAACCCTGTGGGATTTTTAACATTAGATGAAGTAGCATTAGCAGGAAGGACATGGAGTAGTGGAATGAGCGATTATTTATATAATAATTCTTGGTATTGGCTGGGTTCGCCTGATGGCTTCTATAACTCTATTGCTTATGAGTTCGGCGTGTTTAATGCCTATAGTCTTCTCAACAGCATCAACGTCGATAACGCTCTAGGAGTCCGCCCTGTTGTTTCTTTGGAAGTTAATACAAGCTATACAAGTGGCAATGGAAGTATGGCAAGTCCATTCTTTGTAAGTTAAAGAAAAATATAAGATAGTAAATGAGTAAATTCGTTTGCTATTTTTTTATTGTGTCAAATAGTGTAAAATTTGAACCCTTTGAAAATGATGTTTTATTCTTTTATTAAAATGATTTTTCTAAATTTATTTAATACTTTTTCTTATTTGAAATTTATTTATTTTAAATATGTCATTTTGAAAGAATTTTGGTTATTTGCAATAATTAATCTTTCTTGTTAAGGTTAGATTGTCTAGACAGAAAGATAGGAGATTAAATGAGTAAAGTATTAGAAAGAAAAAAATTATTAAAAGAAGGAGAGATTGTTCCGGTATACTATGATGAAGCCTTTAAAATAATGTATGCTAATGA
>JAZULI010000140.1:0-5940 GCA_045603025.1 Bacilli bacterium | reverse complement strand
AATATATCAAAAGATCATTTATTAATTAAAGAACATAATTATTTAATAAGTTGGGATAAATCTAAAATAGAAAGACCAATTATCGATATAGTATCGTTTTATAAAAAATATTATAAATATTTAAAATTAGAAGATGTTTTTCATTTATATGAAAATAATAATTCTTTATTAGAAGAAGAAAAACTATTACTTTTAATATATTTATCTATTCCAACAAAAATAACTTTTACAAAGAATAATTTAGATGATGTAATTAAAATTAATAATGTATTATTATATTTAGGTTAAGTATTTGTATATATTAAAAATACTTAATAATTTATTTTAAAAGTTAATGTTAAAAGCATTAATTTTTTTATTGATATTTTTCTTTATTAATGATATCATTTATATAGTTTAAAAACTTGGATTAGAAAGGAGTTTAAAATGAGTAAAATTAAAATTTTTGCCTTAGGTGGACTAAATGAAGATGGCAAAAATATGTATGTAGTAAATGTTGATAAAGATATATTTATTTTTGATGCAGGTCTTAAATATTCACGTGATCATTTATTAGGTATTGATTATATTATTCCTAATTATGATTATTTAAAAGAAAATATAAAAAAGATAAAGGGGATTTTTCTATCTCATGGTCATGAGTCAAATATAGGGGCTATTTCAGATATTTTAATGGATTTACCTGATATTCCTATATATGGAGCTAAATATACGTTAGAGATGCTTAAATTAATGTTAGAGAATGATGGTATTGTTTGTAAAAATATGAATGAAGTAAAACCACATTATAAAATTAATTTTGGGAAGAATAGTATTTTTCCAATTTCGGTAACACATTCAATCCCTGATAGTTTATGCTATGTTTTAAATACACCTGATGGGGCTATTGTTTATAGTGGTGATTTTGTTTTTGATCCTGCGATGACTGGTCATTATAAAACGGATATTGGAAAACTTGCATATGTTGGTAAACAAGGTGTTTTATGTTTAATGAGCGAGAGTTTATATGCTAATCATCTTGGATTTACAAGTCCTAATCACCGGGTTAATGGCTTTATTCGTGAAGTTTTTAATAATAATCCAAATCGTATTATTGCTAGTGTCCTACCAGCGCATATTTTTAGAATTCAAGAAATATTTGATGAAGTATCTAAAACCCACCGTAAAATTGTTATTATGGGAAAACAACTTCAAGATATTATTAATATGTCTATTGATATGAAATATTTATCAATTAATAAAACAAAGATAGGGGATTTATCTAATTTAAATGATAAAGGGGTAGTAGTTTTAATTAGTGATGGTAAAGAAAAACCATATAATAACTTAGAACGTATTTTAAAAGGTAATGATAAATATATTAAATTACAAGAAACTGATACCATTTTTATTACGGAACCAATGTATATTGGGGTTGAAAAAAGAATGGTTCAAATAATGGATGATATTGCTAAAATGAATATCAATGTTTTAAGTTTATCAAGCAAAAAACATTTATTAGAACATCCTTCAAGAGAAGATTTAATGATGATGATTAATTTAATGAATCCAAAATATTATTTTCCAATTAAAGGTGAATATAAAGAACAGTATATGAATGGTGATATTGCTTTAAAATGTGGAATTGCTAAAGAAAATATTCTCTTAAAACAAAATGGTGATGTTATTAATTTTGTTAATGGTAAATTAGTTGATAATTTTGAAAAAATTGAAGTCGATGATGTTTTAATTGATGGTAAAAGTCAAAATGATATTGGTGAATTAGTTTTAAAAGATCGCGAAATGTTAGCCGAAAATGGTATTGTTATTGTTTGTGCTACTTTATCCAAAGATACAAAAGAATTAATCGCTGGTCCGGAAGTATTAACACGTGGTTTTATTTATGTTAAAGATAATATGGATATTGTCAAAGAAAGTGCTGTTATTTCAGAACAAGTAATTAGAAATAATGTTGTTCCTAATCAACGAGTTGATTTTAATGTAATTAAACAAGAAATACGAGAAAAATTAGGAAAATATTTATATCGCGAAACCGATTGTAAACCAATAATTATTACAGTAATTCAAGAAATATAGTTTTATACTATATTTTTTTATAATTAAGTTAGTGTACAAAAATGTCGAAAAAACCAGTTTTGTTTAGTACACTAAACAAAATTGACAAAAGATAAAATATGTAGTATAATTAATGATGAAAAGAGGGATAATATGATTATACGTGAAAAATATTTATCAAAAATAAGACCATTTTATGATCAGGATTTAATTAAAGTTATAACTGGAATAAGGCGTTCTGGAAAATCGGTTATTTTAAATCAAATAATGAACGAATTAAAAAATAACGGTGTTCAGGAAGAACAAATTATCTATTTAAATTTTGAATTTGAAGATTATTACAATTTATATAATCACTTAGAATTTAATAAATATATTGAAAATAAGATAAAAAATGATCAAAAATACTATTTATTTTTTGATGAAATACAAAGAGTTGATAAATGGGAATTAGCAGTAAATTCATTTAAAGCAGTTCATGGTAATAATGTTTCTATTTTTATTACTGGTTCTAATAGTGATTTATTATCAGGTGAACTTGCTACCCATATTGCTGGTCGCTATGTAAGTTTTAAAATTTATCCATTTACTTTTAGAGAAGTGTGTGAATTAAAAAATATCCTTAATAAAAATAAATTTGAATTACAAGATAATTTTAATGAATATATGATATGGGGTGGCATGCCACAAAGATTTTCCATGACTGATGAATATCAAATAAGAACATATTTAGCAGATATTTTTAATTCTATTGTTATTAAAGATATTGTTGATAGATTTAAAATTAAAGATTTAGATCTATTTAATAGAATTATTGAGTATATTGTCACGACGCCATCACAAACTTTTTCAGCAGAGAGTCTTGCAAATTATTTATTAAAAGATAATGTAGAAGTATCAAAAATAACTATTTATAATTATTTAGAATATATGTGTAAAGCTCTATTGATCAATAAGGTAGAAAGATATGATGTTAGAGGTAAAAGAATTTTAAATGGTAAATATAAATATTATTTATCCGATTTAGGTTTAGGACAAGTTATTAATAAGGAAAGAAAAAAACAAATGGGGGCATATTTAGAAAATATTGTATATAATGAATTAATATCGCGTGGATATGATGTTACTGTAGGTACTTTGGAAACTGGTGAAATTGATTTTATCGCAACAAAATATGAAGAAAAGATGTACTTACAAGTTGCCTATGTTTTATCTGATGAAACTATTATAGATAGAGAGTTTGGTGTTTACAAAAATATTCAAGATAACTATCCCAAATATGTAATTTCGACAGATGCATTCGATATGTCACAAAATGGTATTATTCATAAAAATATAATCGATTTTCTATTAGATAGATAGTAATTATAATATAGTATTTTAAGTGTTAATTATTTGTATTTCTTTAAACAGAATATTAAATAATTAACACTTTTTATTTCAACTATTTTTTATAATATACTGACTTTTTATTAGAATTTTGATACAATTACTTATATAGAAAGAAGGAATAATTATGGAGTATCAAGGATTAAGTGAAAAAGAGGTTTTAAAAAGAATAGAAAAAGGTCAAGTTAATCAAAGTTCTTTTAAAAAAACCAAAACTATTAAAGAAATTGTTTTAGGAAATATTTTTACATACTTTAATCTTTTAAATATCTTTTTAGGTTTAAGTATTATTTTAGTCGGTCTTATAACAGGTAATTTCTTTAATTCTATTAAAAATTGTTTGTTTTTAGGAGTTGTGGTTTCTAATACGGTAATTAGTATTTATCAAGAGATTAGTGCTAAAAAAACGCTTGATAAAATGAATTTAGTAGTTAATCAAAAAGTAAGTGTAATAAGAGATGGAATAAAGAAAGATATTTTAATTGAAGATATTGTTCTGGATGATATTATTGAACTTAATATAGGTAATCAAATTGTTGTTGATGGACTTGTTATAAATGGAGAAATTGAGGTTAATGAATCCCTTTTAACTGGTGAAAGTGATAGTATTTTAAAAAAGGAAAATGATGAACTTTTATCAGGAAGTTTTGTCGTTAGTGGGAAAGCTTTAATGAAAGTTTCAAAAGTAGGGGATGATAGTTATATTAATTCTTTATCAAAAGAAGCTCATGTTGAAAAGCGTAATAAATCAGTTATTTTTGATTCATTTGAAAAATTAGTTCGTATTTTATCATATATAATTATTCCCTTAGGAATTATGTTATTTATTAATCAGTATTATATTGTTAAAAGTAGTTTTTATGAATCAGTTGTTGGCACCGTAGCAGCTTTAATTGGCATGATTCCCGAAGGATTAGTTTTATTAACTAGTTCCGTTATGGCGGTTAGTGTTTTAAGACTTAGTAAGCATAATGTTTTAGTTCAACAATTATATGCTATTGAGTCTCTTGCTCGAGTTAATGTTATTTGTTTAGATAAAACGGGAACTATTACAACTGGTAATATGAAATTAAAAGATTATGTACCTGTAAATATGAATAAGAAAGACTTTGAAAAAATAATTTTGAAAATATTAAATATCTTAGATGATAATAGTTCAACTTTTAAAGCAATAAGAGAATATTTCAATGAAAAAATCGCGGTTACAAGTGAAGGAGAAATCCCATTTTCATCAGAAAGAAAGTTTTCCGCTTGTCGATTTGAAGGGTATTCATATTATATTGGGGCACCAGAATATGTTTTTAAAGGCCAAGAATTTAAAGAATTAAGTGAAAGTCAAGAATTATATCGAACCTTAGTTATTGGTAGAGGAAAGGATGAATTAGAAAAAGATCCGCATGATTTAGAATTAATTGGTTATTTATTAATTGAAGATGAAGTACGAAAAGAAGCGAAAGATATGTTAAATTACTTTAAAGAACAAGGCGTAAGTGTCAAAATAATATCAGGTGATAATTATAAAACCGTTACTACTATCGCTAATAAAGTTGGATTAATGGATGTTAAAGGAATTGATACTTCTAATATGAGTAAAAAAGAAATAATGGAAGTATGTGACTATGATATTTTTGGTCGGGTTACTCCCCAAAATAAAAAAGCTTTAGTTGAAGCCTTACATGAAAAAGGATATTTTGTAGCTATGACTGGTGATGGGGTTAATGATGTTTTAGCTTTAAGAGAAGCGGATTGTTCAATTGGTCTTGGAAATGGTAGTGATGCGGCTAAAAGTGTCTCTAAATTAGTTTTATTAAATTCTGATTTTTCATCACTTCCTAAAATTGTTTTGGAAGGAAGAAGAACGATTAATAATATTGAAAGAAGTTCATCTTTGTTGTTAGTTAAAACAATTTATACAATTCTTTTAATCTTTACTTGTATTTTCTTTAAATCAGATTATTTCTTTATTCCAATCCAATTAACTTTAATAACAGCTTGTACGATTGGAATACCTTCCTTTATTTTAGCGTTAGAGCCCAATGAAAATTTAGTTAAGGGAAAAGGATTTCTTTATAAAATTATTATGCGAAGTCTTCCAGGAAGTTTAACGGTTTTTTCAAATATTGTTATAATTTTATTATGTAAATTAGCCTTTAATATAAATGATGATATTACGAATACTTTATGTGTCTTTTTAACAGCGACAACAGGTTTTATTCATTTATTTAATGTTTGTAAACCATTTAATGTTAAACGAATTATATTAATTATTTCATTAATTTTAATATTTACTTATGCAATATTTTTCCAAAATGAATTCTTTAACATTACAAAATTTAATTTACAAATATCCATTATCTTCTTTTTACTATTCTTCTTTTCAACACAATTGTATTATAATTTAAAAAGATTAATTGATTATTTATTAACAAAATTTAAGTCTTAGGACTTATTTTTTTTGTTTGCATATAATTATATAGGTGGTATTATGTCAAAAGA
>JAZULI010000139.1:0-8134 GCA_045603025.1 Bacilli bacterium | reverse complement strand
AAATTATATTAAAAAAAAAAGCAAATATACTTAAGAAGCATTATTTGCATTAAAATTATTAGTTTGATAATCATCACTACATTTTATATATGCTTTATAATCATCATTTAAGTCAACATATCCAATACAATCAGAATCAATCCCAGTTAATCCTTTACTTTTTAATAAAGATAAGCCAATTATCCCACTTTCATCTTCATAGTAAGCTTTAGCATATTCACTCATACTTTTTTCATATGAGACATATTTTTTTTGATTACTGCCACTAATCATTCCCGTTATCGAAGGAAAAGCTAAAGCCATAATAAGCGCCATTATCACAACAACAGCTAATAATTCTACTAAAGTAAATCCTTTTTTATTCATAAACACCATCCTTAATTTTATTTATTTCTTCATCACTAATAACTTCAATTCCATTATCTTTTAAAATTTTGGTAGTTATTCCATCACCTGATTTAATAATTTTCGAAAAAGTTCCATCATATATTTTTCCAATTCCACACGATGGACTACGACTTTTTAAAATAGCACAATTACAACTATTATTTTTAGCTATTTGTAAAGTTTTTAAAGCCCCTAAATTATACTCTTTTGTAACATCAATTCCTTCTTGGTTAATAACCTTATTATCGACAATTTCACTAGGAATTCTTGGTATTTTAAGCCCACCTAAACATTCAGGACAAACTTTAACATATTCCTTATCTTTTAGAAAAGACACAACATTTTCATTACAATTATTCCCACCATTATATTTGCAATTATCACCCATTAGACAAGCACTTACAATATACTTCATATACCACCTATTCTTATTTTACACTATCTTAAGTAAAAAAAAAAGCAAAAAAGTGTTGTAAATATATATTTTTTATGCTATATTATTAATGTTTTCCATGGCGAGATAGCTCAGCTGGCTAGAGCGATCGGTTCATACCCGATAGGTCGGGGGTTCAATCCCCTCTCTCGCTACCATAATGTTTATTAAAGTATTAAGTCCCTCTTGATTTAATACTTTTTTTTATAAAACATTGTCAATTTACTTTTAAAATCATATAAAAATATCTTAACTTTAAGACAATAATAAAGAATTATTCAAAATCAAAGTAAATGATAAAATTTTAAATTATAGTGAATATTTAACAATCAATGAAAAAAACAAGATAAAACGATTGAAAAAACAAATTATTTTTAATATAATTTATTTATGGCCTGTTGGTGAAGCGGTTAACACATAACCCTCTCAAGGTTACATCCACGGGTTCAAATCCCGTACAGGTCACCATTTGATTCTAAATACCGAAAGGTATTTTTTTATTTTAATAAATATTAATTATCTCTACCAATTTTATAACATACATATATGTAACCAACCTCATTATTTTCTTTTTGTTTATTATTATATCAAAATATATGATATAATAAACTTGTAAAATATAACTAAAATGAGGTGATTCATATTAAAAATTTTTTTACTAACAAATTAAATATTATTATAACTATATTGATATTAATAATTTTAATATTTATTTTAATTTTAATCTTACCTAACGAATATTTTTCTTTAATTGGTAATGAGCAAATTACAATTAATCAAAATGACATTTACACCGAATTAGGGGTAATTGCAAGAAATAAGTTTGGAAAAAACATTAAAGACTCTGTTTTAATAACAGGAAAAGTAAATACATCCACTTGCGGTGATTATAAAATAATTTATACTTTGAACAATAAAACATTAATTCGTAATGTTAAAGTTATTTGCCCTACAGAATTTAAATTACAGGGAAAAGAGACAATAAATATTTTAATTGGTGGAAAATATCAAGAAGAAGGAGTTGTTGCTTCTTATCAAAATAAAGATTATTCTAATAATGTAATTATCACTAATAATATTGATTACAATAAAAAGGGAGAATATTATATTGAATACCAACTTGATATTCTTAATAAAACAATTCAAAGAAAAGTGATAGTTGATAGTTTTGATGATTTCTTCACTATTAAATATGATAATAATAAAACCAATAAATTAATTCTAGACATAACATTTGATTCTCAATATTTTTCTTACTATACTACCCCTGATGGAAACAAAATTTCTAATTCAGAAAGTACTTATGAAATAACTAATAATGGAAAATATACTTTTATTTTATATGATAACTATGGTAATTCATTAAAACGAGAAATTTCAATAACTAATATTGATGATGTTAAATTAGTTGCTAGTTGTGAAGCAATAATTTCATATAAAAAGACCAATGTAATAGTCAAAGCAAATAAAAAAATAAACAAGTATATTTATAATGGAAATATCAGCAATAACAACAATTATATATTTAATAACAAAGTAGAAAATGTTATAGTAGAATTATATGATGAATATAATGATATTACTAAAATAAATTGTATCAATAAATATCAAAGTGAAAACATGGAAGTTCATTTTATTAATTCTTCTCAACCTGATGATGCTATTTTAATAAGAACAGATGATAAAGTTATCTTTATAGATGGTGGTAGTCATTACACTGAAGAAGCAGTTTTAACATATTTAAAAGATCTTGGAATTACTAAAATTGATGCCCTTATAGGTTCTCATTTACATTCTGATCATATCCAAACACAAGCCTTTATTTTAGATAATTTTACGGTAGATTCAATATATTATCCTGATGATATTTATACATGCTTAGATCGAAAAACATGTGTTTCATCTGACCGTAAATACATTTTAGATGCTATAAAAAAATATAATAAAAAACCAACTGTTTTAAAACCCGGAGATACACTTAAAATAGGTGAAATGTCATTATACTTTTTAGCACCTTGGAAAATAGTTAATGATCAAAATGGAAATTCTTTTATCTTTATTTTAAAATTTAGAAATAATTCTTTCATGTTTACAGGAGATACTGAAAGTACTATTCTGAATAGTTTAGATAAAATGAGTTATTATGCTTCAAGTATGAATATAAATCTAGACATCGATGTATTCAAATGGCCACATCATGGTACAAGAGATATTAGTAAGGAATTCATCCAAACTACTACCCCCAAATATGTAATTGTCCCTAATTATCATGGATATGGTAAACCAACTAGCTCAATGAAAACTAATTTTAATAATTTGGGAATACCTATATATGAACAAAAAGATTATGGAAATATTTTATTTATTTCAAATGGTGATGATATTAATGTTATTACTAATACTAACCCAAGCGATTATAAAAGATAATTAAATGCTTATAAGCATTTTTTTATTTTATCTTATCTTTTATTAACATATAATTTAATATGATTAATTATATTTTAAATTTTATTATTGGTATAAACCTCTTCTTATTTGGAATTAACAATTTAACCGGAAGTCTTAAAGGATTAAAAAAGGATAAGTTTGATAGACTAATTAGAAAAACTAACAACAAATATAAGGGTGTCTTAATCGGAACAATTATAACGGCTATTTTACAAAGTTCATCTTTTGTAACTGTTTTTTTAGTAAGTTTAGTTGATAGTGGTATTATGACTTTAAATAATACTATTGGTATTATTATGGGAAGTAATATTGGTACTTGTATTACCGCTTGGATACTATCTCTTGCCAATTTAAATAACTATGTTAATATTTTTAGTTTAGATAATTTAGTGGGTATCTTCTCTATTATTAGTTTATTATTTTTATTTAGAAAAAAAAGTAAACGTGCTAACTTTACTTTTGGTTTAATTATTTTAATTTTAGGAATGAATCTAATGAGTGATAGTTTAATTCCCTTAACGGAAAATTTATGGTTTGAAAATCTTCTATCTTATTTAACTAATCCCCTATTTGGTTTACTTGTAGGTATAATAATTACCGCAATTTTTCAAAGTTCATCAATTGTTATTGGATTAATTGAAAGTTTAGCAATGACTAATAAAATCAACTTTCTTCTTGGATTTACCCTTATTTTAGGAAGTAATATTGGAACTTGTATTACGACAATAATCGCTAGTTTAAATACTAATAAAACTAGCAAAAAAGTAAGTATGTTTCATTTAATTTTTAATATTTTAGGAGTTTTAATCTTTATGATTGGTTTTTATATTTTAAACTATTTTCTAAATTTTTCTTTTACTTATAAACCAATTAATGCTTTTGATATTGCCTTAATTCATACTGTTTTTAATTTATTATCCACCATTATTCTATTACCTTTTACTAAACAAATGCTCAAATTATGTGATTATCTAATTAAATAATTATTTTAAAACCTTTCTTAAAGTATTAATAGCCCCTTTTTCAATTCTAGAAACCTGAGCTTGACTAATACCTAAATCTTCTGCAATCTCCATTTGAGTTTTTCCAATAATATAACGTTTATCAAGAATCTCTCTTTCTCTATTATTTAATCCTTTCATCGCTTCTTTTAAGGCTAAATTCATAATATTATCACTATTTTCACTTTTATCTTCTAATTGTTCATATAAATAAATTGTATCTCCACCATCATTATAAATAGGTTCAAAAATAGATACTGGATCATACATTGATTCAACCGCTACAATAACATCACTTTCTGAAACTCCTAATTCTTTTGCAATCATTTCATAAGTTGGTACATAACCTAATTTATTGGTTAAAAGGTCACGTAATTGTAAAGTTTTATAAGCTAGATCTTTAATAGAACGACTAACTCTTAACATATTATTATCTCTTAAATACCTTCTTATTTCACCTGAAATCATTGGACAAGCATAAGTACTTAATTTTAAACCAAATGACAAATCAAAATTATCAATGGCTTTAATTAAGCCAATTACCCCTATTTGAAATAAATCATCTAAATTATCTGTTCTACTTACATATTTTCTCAAGATACTTAAAACTAATTTTAAATTACCATTTACTAATTCCATTTTAGCACTTTCATCACCATTTTTTAGTCTTATAAATAATTCATTCATTTCTTCATTAGTTAAAACTTTTATACTACTTGTATTAATACCACTTATTTCTACTTTGTGTTTTGCCATAAAAAAATCCTTTCATCAGTATAATGTGATGAAAGGAATTTTTTTAAACATTAATTTTATTAATAATTTTAATTTAATCTTTTTTCAAATTGTTATAAAAATTACAAAGTGTTACTTGCATATAAGGTATTAACCACAAATATAATACACCAAAAGTAAATATACCTAATATTATCCAACCTAAAAAGCTTAGAATTAAAACGAAATATTCCCATTTATGACCATTCATCATTTGTTTACTTTTAGTAAGAACTTCTTTAACATCTAATTCTGGATTATCTAATTTTATGCAATAAACCAATGAATAACTTAATGCTGCTATAATTCCTGGAATTATAAATAATAAACTCCAAAGCATAGTAAATAATCCAACTAATAAAGCTATACCAATATATGACCAAAACATATTTGTTTCACTAAACAATTCTTTATAAGTTACATTTTCGTTTCTTGATACTTTCAAAAAATAACTAACTATTCCAAAACCAATTAAGCCAGATATAATAATTGAAACAATACTACTTATAAATTTCGTAATATTCTCATCTAATCCACAAAATCCTATTATAAGTCCAGCAGCAAAACTGATTCCGAATGAAATAATCATTAATGTTATTGCATCACCATATTTCCCTTTCAAACTTTCTTTGGCTTTTCTTTTTAGTTCACTTCTATCCATAAATACTCCTTTCTATTTTCATTATATCATTGTTATAAAGTATTGTCTATTTCTTTAATAAATCAAGATATTTATTAACCATTGGACTAATATTAGCACAACTCATAAAACAAATAACAGCATTTTTATGATTTAATAATTTATTACAAGTATCCAAATCTATCATTTCACTATTAGGTATTTTTTCTACTAATAAAGATGAATTAATTAAAGGATAATCTTCACTTTTTTCACGATCACATTTAATTTCCATAAGATACGCTTTATCATATATTTTTAAAGATTCAACAAAATCATCAAACAAATCATTAGTTCTTGAATATGTATTTGGAAGAAAAACACCAACGATTTCTTTATCAGGATATTTTTGATGCGCTGAATCATAGGTAACCTTTATTTCCGTTGGATGATGAGCATAATCATCAACAATTATAATATCATCAATCATCTCTTCATTAAATCTACGTGAGGCCGGTTGATAATTACTTAATACATTGTTAATAATTTCTTTAGAAACATCAAATAATATACCAATCAATATCGCGGATGCCGCATCTAAAATTAAATGATCACCAAATAATGGTAATGAATAATTATCATAAAATTCACCTTTAAAAAACACATCAAAATTAGTTTTATTATTAATTACTTGTTTATTTTTAATAATTAAATCATTATTATCATTAAATCCATAATAATAACCATTCTTAATATTTAATTTCAAAATATTATTATCATCACCACATGCAATAACCATTTTTTCACATTTATTAACAAATTCTTGAAAAGTATCTATCATTGCTTCAATATTAGGATAAGTTTCTGTATGATCAAGTTCAATATTTGTTAAAACTACATTATCTGGATAATAAGATAATAAATGTTTATTATATTCACATGATTCTAAAACAAATAAATTACTGTTTTTATCACCATGGCCACTACCATCACCTACAAAATAACTACATCCAAGCGAAGCATTTAAAATACTTGCAATCATTAAACTAGTTGTTGTTTTTCCATGAGTACCACACACACAAATACTGTTTAATTTCTTTGTTAATTCGCCAATTACTTGATGATAAGGAATAACTCTATATCCTAACTCTTTTACCCTTTTAACTTCATGATGTTCTTCATTAATTGCCGCGGTATAAGTTACTATTGTATCATTTGCTAACTTAGGATAATTATTTCCTGTATAAATTTCAATCTTTCTTTCTTCTAAACCTTTCATTGTAAATTTATAACTATCAGAATCATCATAACCACTTACTTCACAACCTAAATCAAACAATAAATTAGCAAGAGTTGACATACCTGAACCTTTAATACCAATAAGATAAAATTTCATAATTCCTCCATTAATAAAATTATCATTAATATTATATCAAATTATTTATAATGTGTCCTCTTTTTTCGAAAATATTGTATAATAAGTATTGGTGATTTATGAATAATATATTAAAAGAATGTACTTTATGTCCAAGAAACTGTAAAGTTAATCGTTATCAAAAAGGAGGTTATTGTGGTGCAAATGAAAAACTTAAAATTGCAAGAGCGGCACTTCATTACTTTGAAGAACCATCTATAAGTGGTAAATACGGAAGTGGAACAATCTTTTTTTCAGGTTGTAACTTACAATGTGTTTTTTGCCAAAATAATGAAATATCAAAACATAATTTTGGAAAAGAAATAACTATAAAAAGATTGAGCGAAATTATGCTAGAATTACAAGAAAAAAAAGCTCATAATATCAATCTAGTTACCCCTACTCACTATATTTCTCAAATAATAAAAGCAATCAAAAAAGCTAAAAAAAATGGTTTAACTATCCCTATTGTTTATAATACAAGTGGTTATGAAAAGAAAGAAAGTTTAAAATTATTACGTGGACTTATTGATATATATCTACCTGATTTTAAATATTATAATGATGAATATGCAAAAAAATATTCAAATGCAAAAGACTATTTAAAACATGTAACAGAATCAATTAATGAAATGTATTTACAAACAGGTTCTTGTAAATTCAATAAAAACGGTCTTATTGAAAAAGGCATTATCGTAAGGCATTTAATGTTACCAAATTTAAAAGAAGATAGTAAAAATATTTTAAAATACTTGTACAATACATATAATGATAATATTTATATTAGCATTATGAATCAATATACTCCACCAAACGACATTAAATCAGAAGAATTAAAAGATTCAATTAAAGAAAGAGACTACAATGAAGTTATTGACTATGCACTTAATTTAGGAATAACTAATGCTTATTGTCAACTAGATGGTACTGTTAGCGAAAGTTTTATTCCAAAATTTAACTTAGAAGGTGTAAAAAAAGAAAATTAAAACTTCTTTTTTAGTTAATTACAAAATTCAATACTAAAAAAATACCACATCTAATAAGTCGGAGGCCAAGCG
>JAZULI010000138.1:0-1626 GCA_045603025.1 Bacilli bacterium | reverse complement strand
TTTAATATTTATACACCTAATCCATATTCTTTTGAAGAGAATAAAGAATATAAAGTTTATTTATATCAATATATTAGAGAAGATGAAATTAGTTTATATGGTTTTAAAAATAGTGAAGAGAAGGATTTATTTTTAAAACTTATTAGTGTTAAGGGATTAGGACCTAAAATGGCTCTTCCAATTATTGCTATGGGTAGTTTATCGGGAATTAGTGATGCGATTAATCGAGAAAATATTCTATATTTAAAAAAATTCCCTAAAATTGGTGATAAACTTGCTAAACAAATGATTTTGGATTTAAAAGGTAAATTAGAATTTAACGGTTCTAGTGCAATTGATAATTCATCTGATGAATTAATTGAAGTATTAAAAGGTCTTGGTTATAAGGATAAAGATATTAAAGGTATTATTCCAAAAGTTAATAAGGAATTAAGTATTGAAGAACAGATTAAAGAGGCTTTAAGGTTATTAGTTAAATAGGAGGGTATATGGAAGAAAAATTATTAGATGGTGAAAAGAATGAATTTGATAATGAAGAATTAAGTATTCGTCCTAGTAAATTAGATGAGTATATTGGACAAAGTGAAGTTAAGGAAAATATTAAAGTTTTTGTAGAAGCGGCTTTAATTCGTAATGAGAGTCTTGATCATGTATTGCTTTATGGTCCACCAGGTCTTGGTAAAACAACTCTTGCTTATATTATTGCAAATGAACTTGGTTCTAATATTAAGACAGCTTCAGGTCCTTCAATTGAAAAATCAGGTGATTTAGCGGCTATTTTATCAACTCTTGAACCGGGTGATGTTTTATTTATTGATGAAATTCATCGGATGCCAAGATTTATTGAGGAAATATTATATCCAGCGATGGAAGATTTTACATTAGATATTGTGGTTGGTAGTGATAGTAATACTAGAAATATTAAAATTGATTTGCCACCATTTACATTAGTTGGGGCAACTACGAGAGCTGGAGATTTAACTAGTCCATTAAGAGATCGTTTTGGAATTATTGCTAAATTAAAATATTATACTGATTCTGAATTACAAGAAATAATTCTTCGAACTAGTAAAGTATTAAATATGCCAATTTCACTTGAAGCAAGTCTTTCTTTGGCTAAAAGAAGTAGGGGAACACCTCGTATTGCTAATCGTTTATTTAAACGTGTTCGTGATTTTGCCTTAGTTGAAGGACTAGAAGAAATTAGTGTTGAAATAACCGATAAAGCCTTAGGAAGGTTAAAAGTTGATAAGTTAGGTCTTGATGAAACGGATCATCAATTTTTAAAGGCTATTATTGAAAAATTTAATGGAGGTCCCGTTGGTATTGAAACTATTGCCTCTAGTATTGGTGAAGAAATTAGTACGATTGAAGATGTTTATGAACCATATCTTTTACAAAATGGTTTTATTAAAAGAACTTCTCGTGGACGTGTTGTAACTAAAAAAGCATATGAACATTTAGAAATAAATTATCAAGATCGATTATTTTAAAAAAGGGTTGTTATGAAAAGTGAGATATTAGAAATTAATGAAATAAATGACAATGAATATTGTGTTGTTTATAAAATATTAAATAAAAGAAAAAAGATTAATTATAAAAAAAATAGCAAAAAACTAGCTAGTT
>JAZULI010000137.1:0-2290 GCA_045603025.1 Bacilli bacterium | reverse complement strand
ATCTTCATTTACTTCATTATCATCTATTAATTTGTAATATAATCTTAATAGTATTTCTGTATCAAAATTTGCTTCTTCACTTAATTCTTTAGCATAATTAACTAAACTATCTAAATCATTTATATTTATTTCTTTAATGTAATTTAATACTTTTTCTTGATCTTCCTTTGATAATTTTTTAAATGAAGGTATAAAAACTAAATCAGTATCTATTCTTGCAAGATTAGTTTCATTAATAACTGGTTTATTTTTTAATAGTTTTTTTAATCTTTCAAAAATACCCATATATCCCCCTTAAAACGCCAAATATTATACTATAAAACCTTGTAAATTGCAATTTTTATTCAAAACAAAAAGAACTCCTAAGAGTTCAATTGTTATTTTGTTTTTGATTGATTAATATACTCATAGACATTTTCTGGTGTCACTACTATATTATCTTCTAAAACTATTCCTCTGAATTTTTCTGGTAATACTACACTTTCTAATAATTTTAATGAATTCAGGTATAAAAAGCCATTTATTGTTTTTGGTAATACTAATCCCTCTGCACTTTTTAATGCTCTTAAATCTAAAACACCATTTAGGAATTCTGGTAATTTTAAGCCTTCTGCGCTTTCCAATGAACGTAAGTTTAAATTACCATTTAGAGTTTCTGGCAATACTAAATCTTCTGCACTTTTTAATGCGCCTAAGTATAAAAAGCCATTTATTGTTTTTGGTAATACTAATCCCTTTGCACTTTCTAATGAACTTAAAATTAAACTACCTTTTATTGTTTTTGGTAATACTAAACCCTCTGCACTTTTTAATGCTCTTAACTCTAAATCACCATTTAGAGTTTCTGGCAATACTAAGCCTTCTGCATTTTCTAATGAATTTAAATCTAAATTACCATTTAGAGTTTCTGGCAATACTAAACCTTCTGCACTTTTTAATGAACCTAATAATAATCCACCATTTAGGGTTTTCGGCAATACTAAACCTTCTGCATTTTCTAATGAACCTAATAATAATCCACCATTTAGGGTTTTCGGCAATACTAAACCTGCCGCACTGTCTAATGAACTTAAATATAAACCACCATTTAGGGTTTCTGGTAATTTTAAGCCTTCTGCACTTTTTAATGAATCTAATAATAATCCACCATTTAGGGTTTTCGGCAATACTAAACCTTCTGCATTTTTTAATGCTCTTAAATCTAAAACACCATCTATTTCTTTTGGTAACACTAATCCCTCTGCACTTTTTAATGCTCCTAAACCTAAATCACCATTTAGAGTTTCTGGTAATACTAAACCTTCTGCATTTTTTAATGAAACTAATAATAATCCACCATTTAGGGTTTTCGGCAATACTAAACCTTCTGCACTTTTTAATGAACCTAAATATAAATCACCATTTAGAGTTTCTGGCAATACTAAACCCTCTGCACTTTTTAATGCTCTTAAATCTAAATCACCATTTAGAGTTTCTGGTAATACTAAGCCTTCTGCACTTTTTAATGCTCTTAAATTTAAATTACCATTTAAGGTTTCTGGTAATACTAAGCCTTCTGCACTTTCCAATGAATATAAGTTTAAATTACCATTTATGGTTTTTGGTAATACTAAACCTTCTGCATTTTTTAACCTTCGCATATCTAAACTGCCATTGAATTCTTTAACATCTTTAAATATAACATTCAAATCACTAACAGTATCACGTTTTTCAATAATTTCATCAATTCGTGGATCTTTTTGATATCCAAATCCTTCTATTTTTTCATCTATTTCATATAAAAATACTAATTCATCTCTATTTAATTCTTCATTATTTTTAAACTTCTTATATATTTCAGTAAGTCTTTTCATATTACTTACTTTTTTCTTATATTTATCTTTATCTGGAAATTCATTTAATTTTTGATCTACTACTTCTTCCATTTCGGATTCGATATTTTGATCTTTAGCAACACCTCTAACTTCACCCATAGAACTTCCTTCCATTCTTATGGCAATTCTCGGAACTTTCGCTTCACCTTTTTCATTATATGTATAATAAACATAGAAGTCACCTTTGGCTAATTGTGATTTTGCAGTACCCTCACCTGCTGTACACCATCCTGTATTATACCCTTGTAATGATTTAACAAGTGTCATATGATCAGTTCCTCGTTTATATTTAATCCATACCCCTTCATTTGCCTTTTTAGAATTATTGTTCTTACTTAAGACGTTGTTTAAAATGTAGGCATATATTTTTCCAAAACTACCACCTTGTATTAATACTTCTAATTGTTTATCTTCAA
>JAZULI010000136.1:0-13304 GCA_045603025.1 Bacilli bacterium | reverse complement strand
CTTTTTTCATTTTCATCATTATTTTCATTAATAATTAATTCTTTACTATCTAATTCATTTTTATTTAAAGATATCTTATTTTCTTGGTTTAAATTTTCAAAATATTTATATAATGTAACGCATTGAAATAACGTTGTAATTGCAAAAAAACTATTAAAGATAATATTAGGGATGGAAATAAATTTCATTAAATAAGAAAGAATAGTAAATAGACAAATAATCACCATTTTTACTCGACCAATTTGAATTGTTTTGGGATTACCACCTTTTAATTTACAAATTACATTAACTGATGAAATTAATCCTTCGAGAATTAGATTAACAATAATTAAAGGATTGGTTATAGCAAGTGGAATTAATAAACTACCTAAAATAACTTTATCCGCTACAGCATCAATTTTAGCACCTAATTCGCTTGTAGCATGCCACTTTCTTGCTAAATATCCATCCATTGCATCAGTTAACATAAATCCTGATAACACTAAAACAGCAGTTACATAATTACCACTTAAAATTAAAGGAATTAAAACAACTGGTGATATTAATCTTAAACTTGATAAAATATTCGGAAGATGTTTTTTTAATTTCATTTTATACCTCAAATTTATCCTAGCATACTAATAAATTATACGCAAATAATGTTGTAAAATAACCTTAAAAATATTATACTTATGATGAGGATAAGAAATGAAAATTATAATTAATGATCATAAAATTAATATTAAAGTTGCCGATACTTTTAAAACTAGATTAATTGGTTTAATGGGAAAAAAGAAAATAACATATGGTATATTATTTCCAAAATGTAATAGTATCCATACCTTTTTTATGCGAGATAATATTGATATTTTAATGTTAGATGAAAAATATCAAATAAAATATATTTATGAAAATTTTAAAAAATATAAAATTCTATATAAAAAAGAAATTAAACATATTATGGAACTTCCTAAAGGTTCAATAAATAAATTTAAAATTAAAGTTAATGATAATATAAAAATCGTGAATTAAAAACTCACGACTTTTTATTTTTTAATATTGAATTC
Source organism: Bacilli bacterium (assembly GCA_045603025.1). Classification (GTDB taxonomy): domain Bacteria; phylum Bacillota_I; class Bacilli_A; order RF39; family UBA660; genus RUG12783. The sequence goes on along the minus strand of JAZULI010000136.1, from coordinate 12,258 downwards.
CCCAAACAACTAAGTGTTTAGCTTCCCTTCCACAAACAACACATTTACCAGTTAACATTGGTTCATTTTCCATAATACATCTTGATTTAAGACCATTAATTTCTTTCATTTTCATTTCACAATCAACATGACCACACCAATCAGCTTTAATAAATCCCGGTTGTGTATCCATAATCTTTTTAACATCATCGATATTTTTCGCTTCAAAAGTTAAACTATCGCGTCTTTCTAATGCTCTTTGATACATATCATTTTGAATAGTTTCAAGAAGATCTTTCGTATATTTAACATAATCTATGTCAATACTTTCAGTCATTTTTTCTTTAGTATCACGTCTTGCAAAGGTAATTTGTTTATTCTCTAAATCACGTTTACCAATTTCAATTCGAACAGGAATTCCTTTAACTTCAGCCTCAGCGAATTTAAATCCGGGAGACTTATCACTATTATCAATATAACTAGTAATATTATTTTCATTTAATAATTTATTAATATTACTTGCTAATTCATTAATATTTTCATCATTTCCAATAGGAATAATTACTACTTGATTAGGAGCGATTCTTGGTGGTAAAACTAAACCATCATCATCACTATGAACCATAATTAAAGCGCCAATCATTCTAGTTGCAGTTCCCCATGATGTTTGATAAACATATTCTTCTTTATTTTCTTTATTTGTAAAAGTAATATTATAAGCCTTTGAAAACTTTTGACCAAAATAATGACTAGTTCCTGCTTGTAAACTAACACCATTATACATAAGCGCTTCATTTGTTAAAGTATATTCTGCCCCAGCGAATTTTTCTTTTTCAGTTTTTAAACCTGTAATTGAAGGAATCGCTAAGATTTCATGATGAAACCATTTATAAACATCCATCATTTGTTTAGTTTCTTTTTCTGCTTCTTCTCTCGTTGCATGAATTGTATGACCTTCTTGCCATAAAAATTCCCGACTTCTTAAGAAAGGACGAGTTTCTTTTTCCCATCTTAAAACATTACACCATTGATTATATAACATTGGTAAATCTTTATACGATTTAACATGAGTTGCATAATAATCACTAAACATCGTTTCACTAGTTGGTCTTATACATAATCTTTCATCTAATTCTTTTGAACCACCATGTGTTACCCAAGCAACTTCAGGGGCAAATCCTTCAACTAATTCACTTTCTTTTCTTAATAAATTTTCAGGAATTAAAAGAGGCATTTGAACATTAACATGACCTAACTCTTTAAATTTCTTATCTAAAATACTTTGCATATTCTCCCAAATAGCATACCCATTCGGTTCAATAGCAATACATCCCTTTACATTAGTGTAACTAGCAAGACGGGCGGCCATTACAACATCTGTATACCACTTTGCAAAATCAACTGAACGACTAGTAATACTTTTATTAGCCATAAAATCACTCCCTTTCTAAAATCAAAAAAAGAGATAGTAAGGAGTCCGAAGACGTTACCATCCCTTTATTTAACTTATTTTTTATAACGGCTAAACCGGAACTTATTAAGTTCTCTAGAAGATAGGAATTATAGCACTTAATAACTTGTTTCCACTATACCAAGCTCACTTATATCAGTAATCTATAACAGTTCTTCGTCATTGATTTATGAATAAATATTAACATAGAACTACTTATAAGTCAATTAATATGTTTTATTTATCTCTAATTTCACAATTAAATTTCTTGGTAACACCTTCAATTATTTTATCAAATAATGTCATTACCTCTTCATCAGTTAAAGTAGAATCAGTTTTATTAAATGTTAAATTATAAGCAAGAGACTTTTTAGAATTATCAATTTTATCTCCTACATAATAATCAAATAATTCAATATTTACTAAATTCTTTCCACCAAACTTCTTAATTTCTTTAATAATTTCTTCATTAGTAATATTTTTATCCACAATAAAGGCAATATCTTTCATTATACTTGGAAATTTACTTAATTCTTTAAACATTTCTTTTCCTGTTTTCATTGAACGAATAATATCTAAATTAAGTTCCATTACATAAACATCATTTTTACATTCATTAGGATGAATTTTACCAATATAACCAACATCTTTACCGCTTAAATTAATTTTAGCACTAGAACCTGGATGAAATTCTTTTGGTAACTCATCTACAACTAAACTATAACGATTACTATATCCTAAACTTTCAAGTAATTCTTCTAACACACCTTTAATGTGATAAAAATCAACTTTTTCTTGATATAATCCATCATGATAATTACCACTCATTAATACGGCTAATTTATTAGTTTCAAAATAACCAGTTTCACCTTTACCAAAACTTTTACCTATTTCAAAAATACAAATATCTTTATTATTACGTTTAGCATTGTATTCATAAATAGCATATAAACTAGGAATTAAACTATAACGAAGTGTTGAACGTTCATCACTCATTGGATCAAGAAGTTTTATCTCTTCAAATGAATCGTTCGTATATTTATGAACTTCACTTAATGGTATTAAAGTATAACTTAATGTTTCATTTAAACCAAGATTAATCATTTTTAAACGAATATTTCTAATAAATTTATCATAACTTCCTTTTTTAATTGGTAAAATAGGACTACGTCCATGAACATTATCAAGTCCATAAATACGTGCTACTTCTTCAATTAAATCTTCTTTAATTGAAATATCAATTCTTCTAGTAGGAACAGTTACAGTTAATAATTCATCATTTGATGAAACTGTAAATCCTAATCGTTTAAAAATATCAATTATTTCATCTTTAGAAATATTTAATCCTAATAATTTATTAATTTCAGATACTTTGATATCAATAATTTTATCCACAATTTCTAGTGTATTATATTCAATTAAATTACTAGTTACTTCTCCACATGCATATTTATTTAATAAATGACAACTACGTTCTATTGCCATATATGTTCTTTTCGGATCAAGACCTTTTTCAAAACGATTAGATGCTTCACTACGAAGAATTTTCTTTGACGTTAAACGGATACTAATACTATCGAATATTGCTGATTCAATAAAAATATTTTTCGTATTTTCATCAACTTCTGTTGAAAAACCTCCCATAACTCCAGCAAGTCCAATAGCATTTTCACGATTGGCAATAACAATATCATCACTTGATAAATTACGCTTTAATCCATCAAGAGTCATTAATTCTTCATTTTCTTTAGCATTTCGAACAACTAAAGTATCCCCTAATTTATCATAATCATAAAAATGAAGAGGTTGTCCGGTTTCTAACATTACATAATTAGAAATATCCACAACATTATTAATTGGACGAATGCCACTTGCAATAAGACGATTTTGAATAAACTTAGGACTTTCTTTTATTTCTACATTACGAACAACTTTACCTAAAAATAATGGACATTTACTTGTTTCAATAAATAAGTTAAAATCAATAACTTCATCATTTTTAGAATAATCTAGGTCAATATCATTAACTTTTTTTCCATAAATAGCTCCAACTTCATAAGCCATTCCTAAAATACTTAATAAGTCTCCGCGATTACTTGTTAATTCAAAATCAATATATTCATCATCCATTTCTAATATTTTAGCGGGATCACTACCAACTTGGGATCCATTTGGAAGTTCACATATTCCGTCAATATCTTTTTGAGATAAAAATTTATGATCAATTCCAAGTTCTCTTAATGAACATAGCATTCCATTACTCTCTACTCCACGAATAACTCCTTTTTTAATAGTAATTTCTGGAAGGACTGCACCAACTTTAGCCACAATAACCTTTAAACCAGTTCGAACATTAGGAGCTCCACAAACAATTTGTAATATTTCTTCACCAATATTTACTTTACAAACATGTAAGTGATCACTATCTGGATGATTAACACATTCAATTACTTCCCCAACAACTAAATTAGTACCATTTAATAGACTACCAACTTTATCATATTCATTACCTACGTTAGTCATTTTATCTGCAAGTTCATTAATAGTAATATCAGTTGTATCAACATAATCATTTAAAAATTTACGACTTAATAACATTTTACTCACCATCCCTTGTAAATTGTTTTAAAAATCTAATATCATTCGTATACATATAACGAATATCTGTTATTCCATATTTCATCATTGCTAAACGATCAATTCCTGTTCCAAAAGCAAAACCTTTATATTTTTCAGGATCATATCCATTGGCAATTAAAACATTAGGATGAACCATTCCGGCTCCTAATAATTCAATAAATCCTGTTTGTTTACATAAATTACATCCACTACCATGACAATTAAAGCATGTTACATCAACTTCAAATGAAGGTTCTGTAAATGGAAAATAACTAGGACGGAAACGTACATTAGTCTTTTCCCCTAACATATGACGAGCCATAATTTCAAGAGTTCCTTTTAAATCGGATAATGTTATATTTTCATCAATAACTAATCCTTCAAATTGGCCAAATTGATGAGAATGAGTTGCATCATCATCTCTTCTGTATGTTTTACCAGGACAAATCATTCTAATTGGACCTTTTGAAGTATTTGCTTCCATGGTTCTCGCTTGTACTGAAGATGTTTGAGTACGAAGTAAATAATCACTATCAACATAGAAACTATCTTGGGTATCTCTTACTGGATGACCTAATGGAATATTTAATCTTTGAAAACAATATTCATCACTTTCTAACTCAGGACCTGATACAATATCATATCCCATTGAAACAAATAAATCTTCCACTTCACATACAACTTTATTAAATGGATGCATACTACCACGTTTAACTCTTTTACTAGGTAAAGTTATATCAATAGTTTCATCTTTTAATTTTTTATTAAGCATCTCTTCCTCAAAAGATTTTACTTTTTCATCAATTAATCCGGTAACAATATTTCTGACTTCAGTAGCAAACTTTCCAACACTAATTCTTTCTTCTTGTGATAAATCACGCATATTTTTAGTAAGTTCCGTTACAATACCATTTTTTCCTAAATATTTAGCTTTTACTAATACTAAATCATTATTATTTTTAATATCATTTAAATCATTTATTAAACTATTCTTAATTTCTATAATTCTTTCTTCATTATTTTTTTCCATTTTAATCCTCCTTTTAAATAAATTCTTATATATTCACTAACTTCTTCTTTTCTATCTCCTCTTAAAACAACATGTGAACAATCTTTTAAATATGTTAAACATTTAGTAGATGATGATACATTATTATAAATAAATTCTCCTGTTTCTAATGGAATAATTTCATCTTCCATACTTTGAAGTATTAAAACATCACAATTGATATCTGTAATAACACTTCGATGTTTTTTTACTAGTTTAGTAAATTCAATAAAAAAACTAGGGGTCATTCTTAATGCTTTATCAAGAATAACTTTATATTTATCAAAATCTTTATTCTCAATTAAATCTATTTTATTTTGTTTAAAATTAAAATAATCAAAAGCCGCATTTATTAAAACTAATTTTTTAACTTCTTTATATTTACTAGCGACAATACTAGCAAGAATACCACCCATACTATGACCAACAACATAAATACTTTGATATCCCTGATTAATTAAATGTTCTATTTCATCTTCAACAAACGTAACCCAATCAGTATATTTACAATCACTAAATCGTTCCCGATCATGTCCCGGAAGAGTTTTAGCATAAATATCTAAACTACGTTCATATTCTAAATAATTCATTAAATATTCATTATCATACAAATTTCCCGTAAAGCCATGAATAATTAAAACAGCTTTTCTAAATCGAATCATCTTCCCTCCTAATAAAAAAAATCCTATTTTATAGGAGTGTTTAAAACACGGTACCATCCTACTTCAATAGAATTTCTATTCTTTTTTATCTTAACGCGATTAACGTTTTATCTATGGGGTGAATTCATATATTATTCATTATTAGTTTCCACCAAGTACTAACTCTCTTTTAATAAAACCTATACTACTACTTCCCAGTCATCAATAAACATATGCTTATTATAACAGCAAATAAAGATTTTGTCTATTAATTATTTTAATTATTTTAATTAATTTTTATAAATTTCTCGATTTCTTGTTGAGATAAATTGGTATACTTCTTAATTAATTCAACATCTACTTTTTCTTTATACATTTCTAAAACTATTTCTTTTTTAGTATTTTTAGAACCCTTCGCAATTCCTTGTTCAATTCCTTGTTCAATTCCTTGCTTTATTCCTTTTTCAAGACCTTTTAAAATACCTTCTTCTAATCCTTCTTGATGGGCTTTTTTTCTCTCCTCCTTAATAATTGATGCATTTATTCGTTCATTTTCATCTTTCCAAGTTCGATATTCAGTTACAAGCTTTTCATCATGATTCATTTCTCTTATCTTTCCTTCCATTAATTCCATAATTTCAGGTTTCATTTTTATCATTTGAAGAATTTCTTTAAATTCCTTCTCTTCTTTAACCATTAACGATGCACATAATAACACTAAATCTTCTTCGTATGACTCAAACTTCCCTTGATAGTTATTATGATACCATAGACTATAGCATTCTTCAATGTTTACATTAATAACTTTATACTTATCACTTAATATCATTCCATATTTATCTTATAAAACAAATTCTTCAAACACTTCTTGTTTTGTTCGATTTATAAAAAAAGTATTTAAATTAATTAAAAATGTATAAGGCATATCATCATATGTTTCTTTTTCATTTAAAGAGTGACCTGCTGTTTGAAAAGTATAATATAAATTCCTATCAATTGTGCTTTGATAAAATTTCTTTCTGACATTTACTTCTAAAATAATATTGTAAATTTCATCGTTTTTAATCGAAACCACAACATCTCTTTCACTTTTCTTTTCGCCTATTTTTTTAGTTGATTCTTTTAATGGCAATAATTCTACTTTACCTTCTAATAATTCATAATCTACTTTAAATATTTTTGATAAAAGCATGGTTAATATTTCATATGCTCTTTATTTGCAAACATAATTTTAAATGCTTCATCAAAACATAATGGAATTATTTCTCCTTCTTTTAGTTTATTTTTCTTTTCTAATAATTTTCCCATAACATCCTTTCAATGTTTTATATTTTGTCTAGACAAGTAAACTTTAACAACAAAAAAGGATTAACGCAACTTGACGTCAATCCTTTAAAATACAAATATTCTTTTTTTATAGTTTGAATTTATAAAATTAATTTATTAGTTTTTTTATTTTATAAAATATTTTATCTAAATTATTAAAATTTAAGAGGAAAATATTTTACATAATTTTACATTTTTACTTAACAACTATATTAACTAACTTCTTTGGAACAATAATTACTTTGACAATTTCTTTACCTTCTGTAAATGCTTTTACATTAGGTATATCTTTAGCAAGACGTTCCATTTCTTCTTTAGATACATCTAGAGATACTTCAATTTTTCCACGAACTTTACCATTAACTTGAACAACTAATTCATAAGTATCATCAACGATCTTAGTCTCATCATATACGGGCCATGGTTCATAAGAAATAGTATTATTATGACCTAAGCATTGCCATAATTCTTCACCAATATGTGGACATAATGGATTTAATAATTTAACAAATCCTTCAGCATACATTTTTGGTAAACTACCTTCTTTATAAACTTCATTAATAAAAATCATCATTTGGGCAATTGCTGTATTAAAACTTAAATTTTCATAATCTTCGGTTACTTTTTTAACAGTTTGATGATATACCTTTTCAAGATTTTTATTATCACTTTCGACAACTTTACCTTCACTAAATAAACGATAAATTCGGTCTAAGAACTTACGAGATGCATCAAGACCATTTTGATTCCACGGTTTATCTGCTTCAAGTGGTCCCATAAACATTTCATAAAGTCTTAATGAATCTGCCCCATGTGATTTTACAATATCACTTGGATTAACAACAAATTCTGGGAAACGTTTACCCATTTTAATCCCATTAGATCCTAAAATCATACCTTGATGTACTAATTTTTTAAATGGTTCTTTTACTGGAACTAAGCCTTTATCATACAAATAATTATTCCAAAATCTTGAATATAATAAGTGACCAACCGCATGTTCTGGACCACCAACATATAAATCAACTGGCATCCAATGTTTTAAAAGTTCATAATCACAAAATTCTTTATCATTATGAGGATCAATATATCTTAAGAAATACCAACTAGAACCAGCGGAACCTGGCATTGTACTAGTTTCACGAACACCATTTTGCCCATCAATTACAACATTTTTCCAATCAGTAGCACTATCAAGTGGAGCATTTCCATTACGGCCTTTATAATCATCTAAAACTGGTAATACAAGTGGTAATTCATTTTCTGGAAGTACTTTAATACTACCATCTTCCATATGAACAACCGGAACTGGTTCTCCCCAATAACGTTGACGAGCGAATATCCATTCACGTAAACGATAATTAATTTTCTTATTCCCAATACCATTTTCTTCTAACCAAGCAATCATTTTGTTAATAGCATCATTTTTATTTAAACCATCTAGGAAACCAGAATTAATATGAAGACCATCACCAACATAGGCTTCTTCATCAATATTTCCACCTTCAATAACGGGAATTATTGGAATATTAAATTTTTTAGCAAAAGCATAATCACGTTCATCATGAGCTGGTACAGCCATAATGGCCCCGGTTCCATAACTTGTTAAAACATAATCACTAATCCAAATAGGAATTTCTTGATTATTAACAGGATTAATTGCATATGCACCAATAAATACACCGGTTTTATCTTTATTTAATTCCGTTCTTTCAAGTTCTGATTTCGAAGCACAAACAGTTTGATATTTTTCTACTTCTTCTTTTTTATCTATTGTAGTAATTTTATTTACTAATTCATGTTCTGGGGATAATACACAATAAGTTGCTCCAAATAAAGTATCCGCTCTTGTCGTAAAAACTGTAAAGTCTAAATCACTATCTTTTACTTTAAATTTAACATGCGCTCCAACACTTTTACCAATCCAATTTCTTTGAATTTCTTTGGTTGAATTTGGCCAATCTATTTCATCAAGACCTTCTAACAAACGATCAGCATATTTTGGAATATCCATAACCCATTGACGCATATTTTTTCTAATTACTGGGTATCCTCCACGTTCACTTTTACCATTAATAACTTCATCATTTGATAAAACTGTTCCAAGTTCTTCACACCAATTAACTGGCATATCAACACATTTAGCATATCCATCTAAATATAATTTACGGAAGATCCATTGAGTCCATTTATAAAAACTAGGATCACTTGTTGCAAATTCACGATTCCAATCATATGAAAATCCTAATGATTTTAATTGACCTTTAAATGTTTTAATATTCTCTTGGGTAAACTTATCTGGATGATTTCCTGTTTTAATGGCATATTGTTCAGCCGGTAAACCGAAAGAATCCCATCCCATTGGATGTAAAACATTATATCCTTGCATTCTCTTCATCCTGCAAACAACATCAGTAGCCGTATACCCTTCAGGATGTCCCGCATGAAGACCTACACCACTAGGATATGGAAACATATCCAAAGCATAAAACTTTGGTTTACTAAAATCGTAAATATCAGTCTTAAATGTTTCGTTATTATCCCAATATTCCTGCCATTTTTTTTCTACTTCTAAATGATTATACATACTTTCCTCCTAAAAATAAAAACATTACAAATTTAAGGGCGAAAACCGCGGTACCACCTTAATTCATAATGTTATTATGCACTTTATTATTTTAACGCTTTAAGCGATTCAATCAGAAAACAAGTTCATATATCAATAATGTTTATTTCCACCAACCATAAACTCTCTTTTAATATATTTTATATTACTACTTTTTCCTCAACTTGAATAAATATTTATGTTTGTATCTTAACATACTTTACATATGTTGTCAAACTATTCTAAACTTAAAATTTCACTAACTTCTTTTTCTGTATAACTAATTGTTACTGTATCACCTATATTAATAAAAGGTAACTTATTAGGATTAATTTTAATTGATACTCGATACTTCTTGCCATTTGTATCAATTAAATAATAATAAGTTGTTCCATCAATATTAACATTATTAATTGAATTAATAGTTATTTCTTTTTTAGTATCACTTTCTAATCCTACATTTGTTAAATAATTTTGGGCTGCATATTCAATGCCAAGTGATGAATCAGTAACAACTACTTTTTGATAATCACTTACATCAACAAAAGCATACATTTTAACTAAACCAGCAGCATCTTTTAAACTTATTAAATAAGTTGGTCTTCCTTCTAAATTAATTAATAGTGGAAAACTTGCGGTATAATTCATTTGTTGTACTTGTCCTTTAGCACTTTCCATTGCACTATATTCTTCTGCCCCAGGACATGAATAGAAATTAGTTTGTTTTGTTCGTAAATTAGTTAAAATAAATCCTAAATTACTTTCATCACTAACGATTGATGTAATTCCAGTATATAAGAATACATCATCATTCATGGCTAAATAATTATAACCATCAGTAGTCATTGTCATACCTTTTTGACCAAACAATGTATTAAAGAAACCATTACCATAACTACCCCAATCATTAACTTGCGATAGGATTAATGATGCACTATAAACATGATCAATCCAAGTAGGTGCTTCCGATACATCATATTTAATTGTTTCACCAGTTATAGCATTTAAAGTAATAACATCTGATACATCTGCTCTTTGATTAATTCCACTATATTTAATAACTGGCATAATCCAATATGGATTACCTTCATTATCTATTTCAAAATTAACTTCACCAAAATTGTCAAAAGGATATTTAAATCTTAAATAACGTTCCACATTTTCAAAAAATAAAGCACTTTGAACATATTTCATTCCCTTATCTAATTTAACAAGTGTTGATTCTCCAGATACTGAATCAACCATAATATATCCTTTTACTCCATCACGACGATTAGTAAAATACTTAATCATATCAGAATATTCAAGTGGAGTAACTCTAACAATATCATTGTTATAATTTATTTGAGTATATAAATCGCTAACATAAAACTGACTAACAAGTTCACTCATTTGTCCCATTACCCGGTCACCCAATTTTTGACTAGATGTTTTATCTAATAAGGCCAAACTATTAAAATCAACTTTTGATACCCCATCTTTAAATTCAACAGTTGAATCAATGGTAATACGATTAGCATACTTATTAGCCATAAAAAATGGTGAACAAATAATTGCAACAATTACGATTAATAAAATAATTACTATACTAATTCCAAAAGGAATTGTCTTTTTTATATCAAAAAATATCTTTCGATTACGACTAAGAATCCCTTTAAAAGAATTAAGAAATCCATATACTAGCAATAACATAACTAAATAAAACCAAAATCCAATATTATTGATATTTATACTAGGTAAAAATAAATAAAATGCAATAAAACCTACAATAAGTGTAATTATAATGTTTATAATTGTAACTTTTAAATTTTTCATATAATCTCCTTCTTTCTATAATTATTCGAATGACAATAATATATCACCAAATTTATTCTTTATCAACTTTTTCTTCCATATTCTCGATATAATGAAGAATTTTTCGTTGATTTTTTAAAATTTCTTCTTGCCGATCATGTAATTGTTCTAAAATTAATTCACTTTTTAAATCAGTACGATAATCATTTCGACTTCTTAAACTATCCTTTTTCGCTTGACGATTTTGACTCATCATAATTATTGGTGCTTGTAATGCTGCTAAACATGATAACAACAAATTTAAAAGAATAAATGGATATGGATCAACATTATCCCAAATAAATAAATTAATAAAAACCCAAATAAGCAAAAATAAACTAAAACCAATAATAAATTGCCAAGAACCCGCAATAGTTGTTAATTTATCTGCCAATAAATCTCCTGTACTAAGATCATTTACATTTTCCTTATCCGGATCAATCGCTATACTTTCATCAATTAGCATTTCCATTAATTCATCATAATCTCTCTCATCATCTTTATTATTTAATAATTTATTAATTAATTCTTTCCTCGTAGCCATACTTTACCTCTTAATATAATTATAACAAATATTTTAAAATTATAAATAAAAAAAGTTAATAATGACAACTAAATTATCTTTATTAACATATATAACCATATAATAATTGAAAAAACATTTACTATTAAAAACTTCTTCTTTCTTGTCTTATGATGAAATAAATACATACTAATAATACCTAAAAAACATCCACCTACTATCGATAATAATAAT
>JAZULI010000135.1:0-2282 GCA_045603025.1 Bacilli bacterium | reverse complement strand
ATAGTTGTTGTTTCAATATATCTATTTATTTCTTCTTGAGATAAAGAATCTTTAAACTTTCTAATCAATTTATCACAAGCATGATAAATATTTATTAATATCATTTTACAATTCCATATTAAATATCCTTCATTTTCTTTTTCGTACTTATCAACTATACCTTTAAGTTTATTGGATAATAATAATATTTTATCATCAATTAATTTTTTTATTTCATCACATTCCATACCAACATAACTAGTAAAAACACTTTGTGGAATTTCAGCATAACTACATTCCTCGAATAAATTCTTTGTCTTTTCACCTTTTTTAAATTCTTCTAATAATCGCTCAAACGAAACAGCTGAACCAGCACCAAGATATTCACCATCATTATTAACAATATATGAAGCGCCACCTCTTATTGGATTCCAAAAATATGTTGCATCACATTCTTCTATTTTTTTGCTATATTTTGCTGTTTCCTCCAACGACAAACCAAGTTTCTTACTAATTAATTCTTCAATTTTCATTTAATCCACCTCACTATATAACTAGTATACACTAGTAAAATGAAATAGTAAATGGTTATATAAAATTTTCATGCTTTTGTCCTATTTGGTTAAAGGAAATGATTGTATAATAAAAAAGCATGTGCTATAATCAAATCAAGAAAAGGTTGTTATTAAAACCTCACACGCTCCATAGTGAAATCTGCTCGAACTTTTCGAGTTTTGATAAATAACTAATCCAATTTGGATTAGTTTTTTTGTGCTTTAAAACCCGCGTCCTCAGCTTGGCAGTTCTAAAAAACTATCCTACTCTATAAAGAAAGGATGGAACTATGGTAAAAATTATTAAAGAAGAACTATCATTTGAAGAATCTTTAAAAAAGAAAATTGAATTCATATGTGATTTTTGTAATACTAAACCAACATTTATTAATGGAAGTATTAGAAAGATTGATAAGACCAATTTAACTTACATTGAACCACATAGAATTATTATTAATAATATTACTTTTCTTGCTTTTAATTATTCTAATGAGATTTTTATTGAGAATTTATCTAATAATATTAAATTATCAGAATTAGAAAACTATTTAAAATAATTCTAAATACTATGCCCTAATTAGGGAATAGACAAATCTTAAATAAATGATATTATATAAAACCAATAAAGGGATGTATCATCTCTAGAATTGGTGGGATATTTATGGTAAAATATTTTTATAAACAAACAAAATTATATAATGATGATTTTTTTGAGGAGTCAGTAGTATTTAGACTTGATTAAATACTACTACTTCTCTTTTTTTAGAAAAGGAGTTGAAGTTTAATGAAGGAAGAAAAAAAGATTGCAGGACTTTATATTCGAGTTAGTACTGAAGATCAAGCAAGGGAAGGATTTAGTTTACCAGAACAAGAAAAGCGTTTAAGGGCTATGTGTGAATATAAAGGTTACGAGATATATAAATTATATAAAGATGCTGGTATAAGTGCTAAAACAGGTAATTATAGACCTGCATTTGAAGAATTATTACAAGATATTAGAGATAAAAAGTGTAATACTATTGTTGTATTAAAATTAGATAGACTTACAAGAAGTGTTTACGATATGGAAGGTATCATGAAATTTCTTGATGAAAACGATGCATATTTGGATTGTGCTAATGAAGAAATAAACACTACTAATTCAAGCGGTAAAATGGTCGCTAGACTTTTAACAACTGTTTCACAAAATGAAATTGAAAGAACAAGTGAAAGAACTAAAGTTGGTTTAGCAGGTGCTATTAAAGAAGGACATATTCCTGCTCGTGCTCCACTTGGTTATAAACACGAAAATAAATTATTAGTCCCTGACCCATTAACAAAAGATATTGTCATAAGAATATATAACTTATATTTTGAAGGTAATTCTTATTATAATATTGCTACTTTATTTAACAAAGAACAAGTATTAGGTAAAACTAATTGGAAAGATACAGGAATATTAAGGATAATATCAAATGAAGTTTATAAAGGTGATTATGTGCATGGTAAAAGGACAAATCATCCTACTCTTTATAGAGATGTTGTTGAACCAATAGTAAGTAAAGAAATGTGGGAAAATTGCCAAGTGCAACAACAAAAGAATTCTAGAAGTTATCAAAGATATCAAACTTATCTATTCTTACAAAAACTTAAATGCCCAGTATGCGGAAGAATTATGGGTGGTAAAGCAACTTATAAAAAGAAATTTGATAGAACTTATTATTACTATGGTTGTAATGAATGTAAAAATAATATTAAAGAAGATTATAT
>JAZULI010000134.1:0-1570 GCA_045603025.1 Bacilli bacterium | reverse complement strand
TTATGTCTTTATATTTAGGATTCTCTTCCAACCAATTAATTAAATCAAACTCAAGAAATTCCTCATAATTACTTACTTTTTGAATATCACTACGAACCTCATAACATCTTAACTTTACTTTGTTATTTATCCTATCAAAATAACTTCTAATATCAATATATTCATATAATATTAATGGAAGATATTCTGTGTAGTTATTTAATTCTTTTTGATATTCTTGAATTTTATCTTCATTTAAGATTATCATATAAATATTATACTCCGTTTATTTTTTTTTCCAATTTTTTATTAGAAGGGACTTGAATTCTATTCAGATTTTAGTCTCTTCGAGCAATTCTTCAATGAATTTACTTAAATTATCCTCCGTTTCAATAATCTTATTTAAAATTTCATCATCATTAACTGTGATTCCCTCATCAACACTTACGATATATTTATCATTAGCCATCTTAATAATTCTCACCATTAAATATTTTTTTTAATTAATCCATTCATAACTTAATTCAAAACCCAATTCTTTGAAATCTTTGATATTATCATTAATATAACCCTCAAAATTTGATTTTGCAAAATCGTCCTGTATTTTAATTTTAGCATCATGTAATACTTTCGCAGAGGGTAATTTACCATTATGATTATCTTGCCAATCTTCTGTGAATTCTAATAATTTTTCTTTTGTATTATCTTCGGAATCAAGAATATATTTAGTCCAATTATCAACAAGATTTTGTGCTGTTTTATCATATTTTTCTTTATCAATTTCATCATCAGGATTATTATGTAATAATGTCATTCTTGTACCATTACTACTATCGGCAGTTATGCTTCTAACATAATGACCAGAGTATTCTCCTTCAATATAAAATGGTAGTGTTAAGTTATTCATATCCTTAACACTTAAACAAGTAAAGTCCTTATTATCTAAATCTGTATTAGCATAAGGACCTGGGTGATTATGAGTAATATCGAATCTGCCTCCATTAACCAAATAATCATAATTTTTAGTTAGCATTTTATTTAATTCATTTTGAGTAACTTTCCATGAAGTTGCATCTCCTTTTTTTTTAAATAATTGCTTGCCTTTATTATTCATGTAACATACATTTTCATATTTTAATTTTTTTGTTTTATCATAAAACTGATATAATGAATGTCTGATTTGATTATTTAAACTGGATTTAACTCCCCCTGCTAATCTACTACATTTATTAACTATATCTATAGATTTGGTTATTATGATTTCAATATCTGCTTTGTCTACCATAATCTTATTCTTCTTTTCCTAATATTTCTTCTTCATAATTATTCAATATATATTCACATACTTCTGGGAAATTAAGTGATAAGGTAACTAATAAATCTCCCATAATATAAGTTTCATAATCTTCTAATCTGTCAATTATATCACAACATCGTTTGAATTTTGGGTCATTTTTATCCATCATAACTTAGTTTCCCCCCCCTCAACGACTATTTTAATTTTTTTTTATTTTTTTGTTAAAGATTCTGATAATAATATATTAAATTCTGGATTTTCTTCAATCCATTTCTCCAAAAACTCTTTCAACGG
>JAZULI010000133.1:0-2413 GCA_045603025.1 Bacilli bacterium | reverse complement strand
TGTTATAAAAAAACTTTACTACAAAATTATTAAAAAAAACGTTTATCAAAAACGTTTTCATACTATTTAAATAATCCTTTTACTTTATCAATTATTTTACTATCATCCAATTTAATTTTAGTCTTAACAGCATTAATAATATCTTTAATTTTTTCATCTGGTAAATCAATTCCAATAATACCTTCTACTGCTTTAATTGGATCTTTTTTAAATTCACTAGCAAATTCTTTATCACTTTTAACTTTTCCAACAATTTCTTCAATTTTTTCTTTAATATTATCCATCTCTTCCTCCACGAAATTTATTATATATTTTTTTCATAAAAAGTCAAATATTATCTTAATTTATTTTTTAATAAAATCGCAAATGAATTTAATAACAATAATTGCAATAATAACAATTAAAATTAATAAAATTAAATTAAAATTAACATCTTTTCTATTTTCATTATTAATAATAATTTTATCTTTTTCATTTTTTTATCCGCATATTATGGATTAATTATATCACATTTAACTATTTTTTTATATTAAATCATATCTTTAAAAATCTTTTTTACATCTTCTTCGTTTAAAACTGTAAATCCCGATAACACACCATTTCTACCATTACCATAACAAGCATTATGGGATAAATAATCAATATCTTCAACCTTTGCACCTAATTCATTAAAAGTAGTTGGCATCTTTATTGATTTTAAAAAGTTAACTAATGCTTCAATTCCTTTTGTTGCTGCTTCTAAATCATTTAAGTTTTTATCCACATCCCATACTTTTTTGGCAACTCTTGCAAAACGCTTTATATCATGATGCATATTATATTTAAATACCGCTGGCATAACAACCGCTAATCCTGCACCATGAGCACAATCATATAAAGCGGATAATTCATGTTCAATATTATGACTTAACCAATCTTGACTACGACCAACACCACAAATATTATTATGCGCTACCATTCCTGCCCACATAATATTAGCCCGTGCATTATAATCATTAGGATTAATAATTACCTTAGGACCTTCATTTTTAATTGTTATCATCAATGCTTCCAACAAATTATCCGTTACTTCCACATCTTTACTATTCGTTAAATAACGTTCATATAAGTGTGCTAAAATATCCGTTAAGCCACAAGATGTTTGATATAAAGGAAGAGTTTCTGTTAAGGAAGGATTTAAAATCGAAAATTTCGGTCTTAATGCTTCTCCTGATGCCCCACGTTTATGCATTCCATTAGTATTAGTAATAACTGAATCTGGTGAACCCTCAGATCCGGCCGCTGAAATAGTTAAAATCGTTCCAACAGGAAGAGCGACATCAACACTTTTTCCACAATAAAAATCCCAAAAATCACCATCATATAAACTACCTGCTGCAATGGCTTTAGCAGAATCAATAACAGAACCACCACCAACAGCCAAAATAAAATCAATCTTATTCTTTCGACAAAGATCAATTCCTTCATACACTAAATCACTACGAGGATTAGGCATAACACCACCTAATTCTAAATAATCAATGTTATCTTTTTCTAAAGATTTTTTTACTCTATCTAATAAACCACTTTTAATAACTGATGATTTACCATAATGAATTAAAACCTTATTTCCTCCAAATTTTCTAACATATTTCCCTACTTCATTCTCTGTTTCTTTCCCAAACACAAAATATGTTGGGGCATAAAAAGTAAAATTTTCCATATATCCTCCATTATTATTATATTTTTAATTTATCTTGTTAACTTTTCATTAAGTTTATTATAAATATTTTTCAACACCCATTCTTCAGATACATAATCACTAAGACTATCAATATCAATCCACTTAACACCACTATTCTCATCACTCTTAACAAATAATTCATTACCGGTATCAGCAATAAATAAATATGTTAAATTTAAATGAAGATGTGATGAGACATATTTATTATTTTTAATATGACCATCAACACAAATAATCTCAATTGAAAAAATATCCTTTGAAACCACTTCGATATTTTTAATTCCAGTTTCTTCTTTTAATTCACGAACCGCTGTTTGAAATAAATCATCACTACCATCAGCATGCCCTCCAGTCCAAGACCATGAATTATATATATTATGATAAACCATTAAAACTTTTGTCTTATCTTTATTAATAACCCAAGAAGAAGCCGTAAAATGGGCATATTCATTTTCTCTACTTAAGATATTATCAAAATCATTTATATACTTTAACATAATTTCTTTATCTTTTTCTTCTTGATAATTATACGGGTGATACTTTTTTAATTGTTCAATATAATTCATTTTAATACTCCTTTGTTTGAAAGAAATTTATAAAAATTAATCATTATTTTTTTCAAAATCTATTTCCATATAAATATGAGTTTGATCATTATGATAAACTCTAAAACCTAATCTTTCATATAAT
>JAZULI010000132.1:0-2654 GCA_045603025.1 Bacilli bacterium | reverse complement strand
AATTGTTTTATAAACTTCTTAGCCCTTATATAACCGAATTCAGGAATTGCTGTATTAGAATATAAAAGTTTTAATGATACAAATCTTAATATCTTTTCCCTTAATTCTAAGTCACATTCATAATTATAAAGACATTTTTCTAGATTTGAAATATCAAATTGTTCCTTAAAAGAATCTTCTAATACTAAAAACAAATGATTTAGATTAAATCCTTTTTGAACATCTAAATATTTTTCTAAACCATCCAAATTATATATTTTCCCATTAGAAGCAAGAGCCCTAACCATATATTCCAATTTTTCTTTTTTATCCGATATAGTAATTCCTAATACGGCTTTTTCACCTATTACTTTTCCTTTTTTATTATAAATATCTTTCCATCCACCTACATTTGAACGATAAAAACAATCAAGAATAGCTAGTTGTTTATTAGGTAATCGATAAAATAATTGCTCAATGGTCATTTCTTTAGAAATATCTTTAATTTTTTCAAAACGATAATTTGATACCCCTTTATCTAAAAAAAGATTTGGGTATTTCAATTCATACCATATTACAAGATTATTAATTAAAGAATCAATATCATCTAAAGTTAAATACTGATTATAACCATTACTTACAATATTATGCATCCACTCTATAAATTCACTATTATTTTTTACATCATATTCTTTTTTATCACTTAAATAAAAACTTTCAGCCTCTTTAATTATCATATATTACCCCCTATATAAGTATACCAAAACTAGGTTGCGATATTATTTTATTTACATACTATTTACAAAAAATGATGCTTGTTTTTCATCACAAACATCAATCTTTATTAATAATTTACCTTAGCAATTTCTTTACTTACTGTAATATCAAATACTGTAAACTCTTTTAATACTTGACCATCGGCTACATTATTAGAATCATAATTATACAATTTAACGCAGTATCCTAAACCACACTGTTTTCTATACTCATCGTTTTCATCACTTTTAATAGTTATCAACAATTCGCCTTCATTCAAATACCCTTTTACATAATCAACAAATAACCATATTCCCCAAATCAACAAAAATGTTGTTAAAATAGATATTATCTTTTTCATATTCGCTCCTTATCTTAAGTTTACAATATTATTGTTTCAAAAACAAGTCTAAAATGGCATTTTAAAATTACCACTAGCCATTTGTTTCATCATTTTCTTGTATTGAAGAAATTGTTCTAATAATTTATTAACTTCACTAACACTACGACCACTACCATAGGCAATTCTTGTTTTGCGACTTGCTTTAATAATATCAGGATTTTTACGTTCTTTTACTGTCATTGATAAAATAATCGCTTCAATGTGTGCTAATTGTTTAGGATCAATTTGAATATTACTTAATCCCATCTTTTTAGCTCCCGGAATTAGTTTAATTAAATTCTCAAGTGGTCCCATTTTTCTTATTTGTTTCATTTGATTTAAAAAATCATTTAAATCATAATTACCTTTTTGCATCTTTTTCAAAGTATTTTTAGCATCTTCCTCATCAATTACTTCACTTGCTTTTTCTACAATTGAAATAATATCACCCATTCCTAAAATACGATCTGCCATTCTTTTAGGATCAAAGGAATCTAAACCATCCATTTTCTCACTTACCCCAATAAATTTAATTGGAATATTAGTTAAATAACGAACAGATAAAGCTACACCACCACGAGTATCACCATCTAATTTTGTTAAAACTACCCCTGTTAAGGCTAATCTCTCATTAAATCCAGTAATTACATTAATAGCATCTTGTCCCATCATTGAATCAATAACTAAAAGTATTTCCTTAGGATTTACATTATCTTTAATATTATTTAATTCATCCATTAAATTATCATCAATATGTAATCTTCCTGCCGTATCAATTAAAACATAATCATAGCCATTTTCTTTAGCATAATTTATAGCATTAACACTTGTTTGAACTGGATTATTTAATCCTTCATCATATACTGGAATATTTAACTCTTTTCCGATTGTTTTCAATTGTTCTATAGCTGCTGGACGATAAATATCGCATGCTACTAACAAAGGCTTTTTAGCATGTTTTTTACGCAGAAATAAAGAAAGTTTTCCAATTGTTGTCGTTTTACCACTTCCTTGTAATCCCACTAACATTAATACTGCGGGATTTCCAGAAAGATTTAATTCTTCTTTTTCGCCACCTAAAAGATTAATAAGTTCATCATTTACAATTTTAACAAAAACTTCTCCCGGTTTTAAACTTTTGCTAACTTCTTCACCTAATGCTTTTTCTTTAACATTATTTGTAAATTCTTTAACAACTTTATAATTAACGTCAGCTTCTAATAAGGCAAGACGGACTTCCCGAACCATTTCACTAATATTTTCTTCAGTAATTTTACCATAACCTTTTACTTTATGAATAATACCTTCTAATCTATCCTGTAAACTCTCAAACATTTATAACACATCCTTCGTATTGATTATATCATAAAAAAAGTAAAAATATTAAATCCTTACTTCTTTTTACTCTTTTTTATTGAATATATCACTGAAAACATAAAAATTAATAAACACAAAATAAATATAACATACCATAATTGATTAATTGTTAAGAAACCAAAAAATAATTTTTCTTCAACAGCTTTTTGAATATTAATAG
>JAZULI010000131.1:0-1737 GCA_045603025.1 Bacilli bacterium | reverse complement strand
TGATAAAACCCCAATAATATAAAGAAGAATGATAATTATAATATTTTGTTTTAAATTCTTATTCGTTTTAAATAATATTAAAATACCGACACCACTAGCGGTTAATAATCCACTCATCATATTTCCAAAACTAATAACATTATTAAGATATAATTCACTAATCATAACACTACTAGCACAATTAGGAATTAAACCAATTAAACTAGTTATAAAATATGATTGATATCTTCCTTGAAATAATATTTTGGAAAGTACCCCACTATCTAAATGATGAACTAATAAATTAATAATTAAGGTAGCGATAAAGATATATATAGTTATACTTAATGTATGCCATAAACTTGCTAAAAATATATTCTTTTTACAATGACAATCAGCGTGATTACAAAGTTCATTAATTACTTCTTCACTTTTATTATCATGTTTTAGAAATAAATCAATCATAAAACCAAAAATAATGGCAATTCCCGCTTTTAATAAAAGAATACTTAAAGCATTAGTTAAAGAGATACCACCAGATAATAAAATAGGAAACATTTCATCACTAGTTGATAAATAAACAGCCATTAAAGTACCGATAGTAATAACTCGTGATGAATATAAATTAGTTGCTAAAGCACTAAAACCACATTGGGGAACCATTCCTAATAAACCACCTGTTAATGGACCATATTTGGTACTTTTAACAAGAATTTTTTTATTCTTTTTAGTTAATTTATGTTCAATAAATTCTATAATTAAAAAAGCTATATATAAAAATGGAATTAACTTTAATGTATCAATTAAAGTATGTAAAATAAGATGTAACATAATACCTCCTTAAATGCAAATTATTTGCAACTACTAGATAATACCACATTACATCTTAAAATACAATTTATAAATGAAATTTTTTCTTTTGATAGTTATAAATTTTTCTAAATTCATCTTCTTTAGCCTTAAAATCAAGACCATATTTTTCTAATAATTCTCGTTCACTATATTGATTAATGGTTGTAATAAAATTCTTTATTTCCTTTAATCCTTCTTTTTTATCCTATAAATATAAACTTAGTAATGAACTTGATATACTATCTGATAGCATATATTTATAATTATCAATTGATAAATTACATAATGCATAATCTTCAATCTCATCCATCGTCATTTTATTATCAATAAAAAATGAATCATCAATACCTAAATCACCAAAAGTATCTTCAACAAAATAAAGTTTATTTTGTTCATGGGCTATATTAATTAAATTACAATCATAATTTAAATGTCTTAAAGCATTTTTCCAATCAGTTAATTCATTGTATGCTTCATCAATAAAATATCCTTTACTAATGACATAGTAATGAAATAGTTTTTCAAAAAGAATGGATGTTACTTCATTAAGAATTGGAAACTCTTTAATTTTAGTATTTGATATATTACGATTAAATTCATAAGCATGACCTAATTCATGAACAAAAGTATTTAATTCTGAATAAAAGTTTTTATTTTTTAATATCGCTAATCTTGGATAATCAAATCGTGTAATATCATAAGCAATTCCATTATAATCAGTTTCTTCATTATCTTCTAACCTAATTATCGCTTTATTCTCAGCTAGTTTTAAATAAAGATTATAAACATCATCACCCATTTCTTTTAAAAATTCACTTAATAATGAATCTAATTCATTTTTATATTTAGAAGTCATATTAAATGATTGGTTTTTATAAATAAGTGGATACTTATAAAACAATTTTT
>JAZULI010000130.1:0-2280 GCA_045603025.1 Bacilli bacterium | reverse complement strand
TATATTGTACCTTTAGATAAAGAAAAGATTAAATGGCAATTGATGGATTCTAGTATGATGGAAGAATTTTTCTTAAAAAATTATTATGATGAAAACAATAAAGAAATAACTTGGAAAGACCGTTGGGAAGATACACCATTAGGAATGACTTATTTAATATTTCCACCATATAGTGATAAATTGGACTTTTTTGTTGGTACAATAAAAAATAATATAAATAAAGAAACAATAATGGGGTGTATGTGTTTTGATAAGGAAATGATTATTAATGAAAAAATGTTAACCTATATTGAGACAATTGAAATAAATTATTTTTATCAAGAATTAGGTTTATTAGGTATAATGTTAAATGAATTTGCTAAAGTTGTTGATAAAAACCAAGGTATTATAATGTCAATGGAATCTAAAAAAGGTATGATTTGCGGGGTAATGAATCATTTAAAAGAAGCACTTAAAAAGAATGATTTTACTAAAAAAGTATGTTTTGAGTATGAGCTTGATGATAATGATTTTAAAATATTACATAAATAATATTTAAAAATTATTATCTTTTTTTTATGGTATTTGTTATAATGATATTGAGGTGTTTTATGCGAGAAAAATTAGAAAAATTAATAGAAAATAGTTATGCTAATTATTCAAATTATCGAGTATCTGCTATTTGTGTAATGAATGATTTAAAAGAATTTAATGGTGTTAATGTCGAAAATGCTAGTTATGGAGCAACTATTTGTGCGGAACGTTCAGCGATTGTTAATGCTATTAGTAATGGATATAAAAATGGTGATTTTAAAGAAATACATATTTATGCTGATTCAGATATTTTAGGAAGTCCTTGCTTTGTATGTCGTCAAGTAATTAGTGAATTTTTTCCGACTGATGCTAAAATTATTATTTATTCTAGAACTAATAAGAAAGAATTTACAGTTGGTGAATTATGTCCATATCCATTTAATGAGGAAATGTTATGAAAAGTGGCACAATAAGTATAGTTGGTCGTCCTAATGTAGGTAAAAGTACATTAATAAATCAAATTTTAAATAAAAAAATCGCGATTACCTCAAATAAAGCACAAACAACAAGAAATATTATTTTAGGGGTTTATAATGATTCGGATAGTCAAATTGTTTTTGTTGATACTCCTGGTATTCATAAACCTAAAAATAAATTAGGTAATTTATTAAATAAAAAAGCTTATACCATGACTAATGATGTTGATTTAATATTATTTATTGTCGATATTGAAAAAGGTGTAGGTAAAGGTGATAAATTCATTTTAGAGAGATTAAAAGAAGAAAATAGTAAGGTAATTCTTTTATTAAATAAAATAGATAAAATTAATAAATTTGATTTATTAAAAAGGATTGATGAAGTTAAAGAATTATATGATTTCGAAGAAATAATTCCTGTTTCTGCCCTAAAAGGAATTAATGTTGATGAGTTAATTAAAACGTTAAAAAAATATTTACCAAATGACTTTTGTTATTATGATAAAGAATTTGTTACTAATCAACCAAAATCTTTAATTATCGCTGAACGTGTTCGGGAAAAAATTCTTCGTTTAACGAATGAAGAAGTACCACATTCAGTTACTTGTGTTTTAGAAACTTATGATGAAACCGATAAATTAATTGAAATGGGTGTTGTTATAATTGTAGATAGAGATAATTTGAAAAAAATTATTATTGGTAAAAATGGTAGTATGTTAAAAGAAATTGGAACAGAGGCAAGACTTGATTTAGAAGAATATTTTAATAAAAAAGTATATTTAGAATTATTCGTTAAAACTATTAAAAATTGGCGGGACCGCGATAATTATATTACCGAATTAGGATTAAAAAATGATTTAGATGAATAAAATAATTTTTTCTTAACACTATATATATGGTGATATGATGAAAGATATATTATGGGATTTATTTAATCGTACCGGTAATGTTAATTATTATTTATTATTAAGCAAAGTAAGGGATAAAGATGTTAATAAAAACAAAAGGAATAGTAATAAGTGAAACAAATTATAGTGAAACTAGTAAGATATTAAATGTCTTAACGGAAGATTATGGAAAAATTGGTTTAATGGCAAAAGGATCAAGAAGTATGAAAAGTCCTTTAAGATCCGTAAGTCAAAAACTAGTATATGGTGAATTTACTATAAAATATAAAGAAAAAGGTCTTTCTAATTTAATGGAAGTTAGTGTAATTAATTCATTTAAAAATATCATTACTAACTTTAAAGCAGCAACGTATAGTTTTTATTTAATTGATTTAATTAATCAA
>JAZULI010000129.1:0-7231 GCA_045603025.1 Bacilli bacterium | reverse complement strand
TTTTTAACAATTTTTTCAATACTATCATGATTTATCTTATTAAATTTTAAAACTTTTTCAATTCGATTAACAAACTCAATTGATAAATTATCGACTAATTCTTGATTAAAGTTTTTTTCATCATTAAAACCTATTTGTTCTTTATGACAGCCGATATTACTAGTCATAATTATAATACAATTTTTAAAATTAACAATATTTCCTTTCGAATCATTTATAATACCTTCATCTAAAATTTGTAAAAATAGATTAATAACTTCCATTGAAGCTTTTTCAATTTCATCTAATAAAATTACACTATATGGATTACTTCTAACTTTATCTAAGATATTTTTATTATCATTATATCCAACATAACCTGGAGGTGAACCAATTATCTTACTAACACTATGTGGTTCTTTATATTCACTCATATCAAGTCTAATTAAGGAAAGATTTAATAATTCACAATATTCTTTAACTAATAAAGTTTTTCCAACACCGGTACTACCTTGAAATAAAATAGATGTTGGTAGTTTATTATCTTTTAAACCTAAATTTATTCTTTTAGTAATTTTAACTAACTCATCAATTACTTCATCTTGACCAATAACTTTTTTCTTTAATTCTTTATCTAAATGATTTAACTTAGATAAATCATCTTTTAAAATATCATAAACAGGCACCATACTTTTTTCTTTAATTGTTAGGGCAATATCTTTAATAGTTATTTCATATAAATTATCTTTTTTATCTAGGTTATAGAGCATATTATTTAATTTAGATTCAAGAGTCAATTCAGTATTTTTTAAATCATATGCTTCATCAAATTTATGCTTAATTATTAAATTATTTTTATTTTTATTAATTCTTATTAATTCTTTTCTTATTTCATCTACTTTTAACATCATTTTATCTTTAATTAAAGAACATTTAGCACATACTTCATCTAAAATATCAATTGATTTATCAGGATTTTTTCGATTATAAACATATTTATTAGTTAGTAAAACTAACTTTTTTATTACATCTTCACTTATTTTAACATGATGATATTTTTCATAGATATCTTTGATATTCATTAAAATATTAATTGTTTCTGAAACGGTTGGTTCACAAACTTCAATTGTTTGAAAACGGCGATTTAAAGCTTTATCATTTTCAATAGTTTCTTTATATTCTTCGGTTGTTGTTGCTCCAATAACTTTAATTTTTCCTCTAGCTAATGCCGGTTTTATTATATTAGAAGCATCAATTGCCCCTTCAGCACCACCAGCTCCTACAATTGTATGAACTTCATCAATAAATAAAATTATGTCACTATCTTCTACTTCTTTTAAAATTTTATTAATACGTTCCTCAAATTCACCACGATACTTTGTTCCTGCTACTAACGATGCTACTGATAAACTTATTATCTTATAATTTTTCAAACTTTCAGGTACTTGATTTTGGGCTATTCTATTTGCTAGTTCTTCAACAATAGCCGTTTTACCAACACCTGCATCACCAATTAACAATGGATTATTTTTATATTTCCTTGATAAAATCTCAATTAATCTTAATACTTCTTTATCTCTACCAATAACTGGATCAATTTTATTATCTTTAGATTCCTTTACTAAATCAATTCCATGTTCAAAAACGGATAATTTCTTTTTACTTTTAGGCTTATTAACTACTTTATTCGTTAAATCTAAATACATATCATCAATATTTAAATTTAACTTATTAAAAATTCTAATAGCTACACCTTCACCTTCATCTAAAAGAGCTAAAAAGATAGTTTCTAAACTAATTTCTTGATTATTGTTCTCTCTAGTATCTATCATAGCATTGACAAATATTCTCTTTAATAATGGGGTATATATTAAATAATTATTAACGGTTTTTCCTATTCCTATTAATTTAACCAATTCATTATAAAACTTTTGATAAGTTAATCCATAATCATGAAGTTTTTTTGTTAAACTATTGTCTGCTTTTAATATACTTAAGACTAAATGTTCACTACCAACAAAAGCATGCTTTAATTTTTGCATTTCCCTTTTTGCATTTTTTAAAATCTTTTGCGCATCTTCACTAAATTTAATAAACATATTATCCTCCACCTATATTATATGAAGAAATAAAGGCTTTATTTGATTAATTAATCGACAAAAAAAGAATAGATTTCTCTATTCTTAAATTATCAATAATACTATTACAAATGTTATAATTAACACTAACAAGAATGCAAGGAATAATATCCAAATCTTTTTTAACCATTCTAAATAAGTAATTTTTAAAGTTGAAAGGTTAAATAATAATACTAAACTTGTAGGTGCAATTAACATTGCTAAACCATTCATTGTTTGTGTAATTAATCCACATACAGCATACATCGTTGTATCATTAATATATGATGTAACATATGAAAGTGGTAAAATTGTATAGTTATGGAATCCAAAAT
Organism: Bacilli bacterium; assembly: GCA_045603025.1. GTDB lineage: Bacteria > Bacillota_I > Bacilli_A > RF39 > UBA660 > RUG12783. The sequence continues at coordinate 4,800 of JAZULI010000129.1, read as the reverse complement.
CAGTACTGAATAATGCACTAACAAAAGTACTAAGTGCTAATTTTAATCCTAAGAATAAACTATTAAATTCTTCCCCTACTACTAGTAATGGTTTTAAAATAGTTAACATTACTGGATGATTACTTGTAGCAATTAAAACACCATAAGCTAATAACATAATTCCTGCAGCATATAAATAATTTTTCATACCATCAAAAATAGAATCAAATAAATCTTCAAATTTAACATGATATACTAATTTAATAACAAGAATTACCACAAATAAGAATACTATATATTCGTTATATGTCCAATTTCCAAATGTAACTAAATTACCAAGAATTCTAGCCCATATATCGTATCCACCAATTGTTAAACCTTTAATTTTTTCTAGAATATCATCAAAGAATGTAATTCCAAAAGCACCTGTCCAATTTAATGTCGATAGAATCATAATTACAGCTGTAATTACCAAAATTGTAATTAAAGGCCACTTTTTCTTAGTTTCTTTTATCTTTTCAGGAACAAAAATACTTTCTTCTAATTTTTTAACTTTATTTTTCTTTGAATAGAAAATAATAAATACTACTAAAATTGCATTAGTAATTAATAAAATAGCAAGCTTTGCCCAAATTAAATCAGTAAATTCAACATTTGTACCATTGGCATTTAAAATGTTATTATATGTTCCATTAACTAAATTAGAAAAAGTTGATCCCATAATACCTGTAATAACAGGTCCTAAAGTCATAAGTGACGCTGTAATTTTATCATATCCTAATAACAATACAACCGCAATTATGAATGGGAAAATCAAAACCATTTCATAAGTAAATCCAGTAAAAGATACAACTACTGAAAGAACTAATACACTAATACTAGCAAATAATACTTCCTTTCCTTTTAAGAATTTTACTAAACCATCTAGTATTTGTCGATAAGCACCTGTTTTATTTAAAACACCATAAAAAGCACCTACTAATAATACATAAATTAAAATATAAATAAAGTTATATATTAAAAATGATGGATAAGTAAATAAATCTACTATTCCCATTTGAGAGCGAGCTTCAGTAATAAATTCACCATTTAAATAAGTAATTGGTAAAATCCATGTTAATAACGCTACAAATAAGATAGTAAAAATTACTACAAACAATGTATTATATTTTTTCATAAATCCTCCTCGAAATAATTATACAAAAAAAATGCGTTATAATCAAATATATTTACAGGTTTTGATAATATATTTCCATATACAAAAAAGAAGTTTTAATTTTAATATACTTCTTTTTCCTCTATCTTTTCAAATGTTTCAAACACTTCTAAAGCCTCTTCACTTTTAATATGATGCATCTTTAGCATTCTTTTATGATTTCCTTCTAGATATTCATATATTTTATCATCGCGAAAACCTATGTCATCAGCATCATCTCTCGTATTAGCATAATATACTTCTTTAATATTAGCCCATATTATTGCTGATAGACACATCGGACAAGGCTCAGCACTAGTATATAAAACACACCCTTCTAAATCGTGAGTTTTTAATTTCTTTGATGCTTTTCTTATCGCGTTAATTTCAGCATGAGCAGTTGCATCACAACTTTCAACAACCGTATTATGAGCCTCACTTATTATTTTTCCATCTTTTACAATAACCGCTCCAAATGGTCCCCCATCTTGATAATCATTTTTTAAATTATATTTTGATTGTTCAATGGCTTTATCCATTGCTTCTTCATTAAAATTTTTCATATTATTCTCCATTATTACATATCAATTACATTTTAATACTATAATTTAAAAATTTATTTCTAAAATTTTATTAATATCTTATCCTTATTATCTATATATTCAATATTTTTGATAAAAACAAATTATAAATCAAATATTATATTAATTATATCATAGTTTTTTAAATTATTTACCACAACATTGTTTATATTTCTTACCACTGCCACAAGAGCAAACGGTTTGCTCTGTTTAACTTCACTCCGTTTCTATAGTAAACCGTATCTAAATCTATTTGTTTACTAAAAACATTTTTAAATTATATGCCGCATTTTTACTTTTTCTTCTATTGCAATCTCTACAGAGCATTTGCAAATTATTTATTCCCAATTCATCACCAACTAAACTCCAAGGAATAATATGATCTAATTCAGCAATTGAATTATCAATATGCTGATTACATATATTGCATTTTTCATATTGCTGATTAAGTAATTTATATCTTATTGAATTATCATAACTCTTCCTAACATTATTTTTGGTAAAAAAGGCATACAAATATTTACAAATAATTTCACTTTCTTCATCATTCAATTTACATCGTGTTTTTTCATATACTATTCTTTGAGTTGTTATTATTTTATTAGCACTATTTAAATATCTACGTTTTATTTCCTTTTTGATATCTGTATCACTCATTTCTAATGCAATTGTTTCAAAAATACTAACCAACATACATTTATATGTTTCATCCATAAAGTAATTCTTTGTTATTCCATTTCTTTCTAGCAAATCATCAATAGCTAGATTTTTTGTTTCTACCATTATAATAATCCACCAATTTGTTCATTGTTAACATAACCCAATACGGTTTGTATATCTTTTTTAGCAAGAGCTATTGTTGCTCCTTCTCCTCTAAAAGCTAATCCTCGTTCTATAGCATCCTCTGTATCTTCTCCAACATCATCACAAAAAACACATTTAATATTTTCTAATCCTAATGCAACTGGATATTTACTTAAGAATTTTTTAAAGTTTTCTTTTAATAATTTTTGTTTGTTATTAATTAGATTTTCACATATTTCTGGAAAAACATACATTAAGTATCTTAATCCACTTATCTTTGTAATTGTATCAGATCCTGGTTGTTGAAATGATACATTTGACAATTCCTCCCATGCAGATAAATAATTATTAAATATTATAACAAAATTATTAATTGCATCTTTTGGATCAGGATATGCGGGGATTACTTTGCCATCATAAAATCTCTTCACTCCATACAATTTAAATATTTTTGAAACTTGAGTTTCTTGATATCCTTTTTTTATCTTATCTGCGCCAAACATAATTCTTTGATAAAGTGGTGAAGAACTTTCACGATTAATAGCATCCAGCAAATCGTATGTAACCTCATCATCCCCAACAAGTAATCCTAATGATTTTTTTATATAACGTAATAAATTTGTGGCAACCTTGTCTTGCTTTTCATTAGTAACCATAAAAAGTTCTTTTCTTTGATTATCACTAATATTATTGAAAACACTAAAATTCATTTCGTATATATTATCTTCACTAAATGTAGGATCAATATAATCAATATCAAACGCTATAATACGATGCTGACCATCAATTATTTCTAATTCATTTTCATGTTTTGAAACTTCCTCAGGTGTTTCCGGAAACATTATGTAATATTGTATATCCTTTATTATTTCACCATCATTATTAATTGTTACTTCCTCTGATTGAACTTTTAAACCACCTTTAACATTGATAATAGGGGAATTTGGAATAAGTCCCAACGATTTTTTGCCCTCAACTTTTGTTTTACCGGCAACATATTCACTAATTTCACCTACTTTTTTTTCAATCCAAGGTCTTTGAACATCCTGTTTTTCACCAGCTATATATTTTCTTCTAACTTTAGCAACTATTCTTGGATCTGCAACCATAGAATAAAATTCTACATCTTTCTGTTTAATTTTTTGAACTATAATTTTTTTCATATCTTTTCTCCATTCATCAACAATATACCACACTAGATCTTAAAAATCAAGATCTGTATATTTAGATCTTATTTTTTAAGATCTTTTTTTACTGATTTTTACTATATATAACATTTACACAGCAATGACCACTAACTATGATGCAAGGTACATTTTTTAATTTTGGCCTTTATTTATAAGGCTATATTTTCAAAAAAATATCTATTGAATACAAAAAGTTGTATCAAAAAACCCCGGAAACCTTTATATTTCCTGGGTTTGCGAGGTTATTTTCCACAACATTGTTTGTACTTCTTACCAGAGCCACATGGTGTAAAATCTACAATTTTTCTACAATTTATACAAAATTTTTGCCAAAATTACAAAGAATTTATATTTTCTACAACTAAAATTTGAACAACAAATTCCACAAAACGTATGTTAAAACGTATGTAAAAAGCATGAATTATAGTTAGATAAATTGTAATTTGTTATTTATTTCGTTTTATTAACATTATTCCTAATATTAATGTAATCACAATAATCATAAGCGGAGCTACTTTAAAAAATACCCACTCAAATATATGCCAAAATGTTCCAATAACAGCCCATTCCGGATTACTAAAATCCCACGATAAATAAGGACTTCCTAATCCAGCTAATAATATAAACAACAATATTAAGCATATATCTACGATTAATAAAAAACTTATAATTCTTTTTCTTTTTTGTTTTTGATGCATTGATAATTGCTCATTAATAACTTCTAATTTTTCAGATATTACTTTTAAATCATTTTTTTCTTTTTCTTCTATATTTTCACCAAGAATTTCATTAACTGGTGTTTCAAAAATTTCTGATATTGTTATTAACATTTCTGCATCTGGAACTGATAACCCTGACTCCCACTTTGAAACGGTTTGTCTTACTACATTCAATTTAATACTTAATTCTTCTTGAGAAAGTCCTTTGTTTTTTCTTAATGTTTTTAAATTATCTTTCAACATATTACACATTCTCCTTTCCTCAAGTTCATTTTATTATAAATATTCCGTTGCTACAAGCAATGTATTTTAACATACCATTAAATTGTAATTTG
>JAZULI010000128.1:0-1551 GCA_045603025.1 Bacilli bacterium | reverse complement strand
GAATAAAAATATAGAACAAAAATGTGATAGGCTTAAGGATTTAATAAATCAATTTAATTCAAATTTTAAACCTATTATAAATGAGGAAGAATAAAAAGAGGTGCTTTATGGAAAATTATAACAACGAAATATTTGGATTTGGAAATTATACAGATGAAAATAATGATCAAATTTCAAATTTTAATTACGATTCAATAAGTGGTTTAGGACAAAGTGATTATGAAAATGAGGACTTGTTTAGTACAGAAGTAGAAAATAACAATAATTCATTATTTAATAATTATTACAATGAAGAACCAATAAATATAACAAATGAAATTAATAATGTTGGAGTTAATTATGTAGAAAATAATGAATTAGTTAATCAATTCTCAAATGAAATATATAATGAAAATCCTTTCATTCAAAACTTTGGAATGAATAATAATCTTCAAGGAGGAGAAGTTCAGTCTGTTCAAGAAGGATTTGATAATACTGGTGTAAACGAGGAAATGGAAGACGATTTCTTTGAGGATTTTATTAACGAGCCTACAATTGGTGTTAATGTAGAAGAAAATGTACCAAAAATGAATTTTGATCCAATGACAGGAGAGCCTATAAAACCCGTAGAATTTGTTGAAAACCTAGTAGAACAACCACAAGTTGAAGCGTTACCAGAAACACCAGTTATTGAAGAACAACCAACTCAAGAGTTTGAACCATTTGTACAACCAGAAACACCAAGTGTTCCAGAGTATACTCAAGTAAACGAAGAACCAGAAATGTCAGAAGAAAAAATAGAAATTTCTGATACACCAATCGAGCAATTAAATAAATTAACAGAATATGAAGAAGATAGAATAGAAGAAACAGATATTAATGCTTTATTTGATAAAGTAAGTGTTAATTTTAAAGATGCTTCTGATATATTTAGAAGAAATTCTGATTTAAAACGTAAAATTGATACTAGATTTGAAGAATTGAAAAAATTGCAATCAGAACTTGAAAATGCTAGAAAAAAACAATTGGATGAAATAAATGCATACAAAGCAGAAGTATTAGATAAATTAACTGAAAAGAAAGAAGAAATAGAAAAAAGATTAAATGTTCTGAAAGAATCTCAAGCAACATTCGAAAGAGAAAAGAAAGAATTTGAAGAGTATAAGAAAAAAGAACAAGATAATATAGATAGAGTTCAAAAAGAAGTTCAATCTGCTTATGATGATAGAAGAGAAGAATTAAATCACATTGAAGATGTATTAAGAAAACAAAAAGATTCACTTGATGAAGAAAGAAGTCAATTAAGTCTAGATAGAATTCAATACGAATCAGATAAAAATGAATTAGCTAACAATTTGCTTAAATTTAATGAATTAGTTAATTCTTTCACAAATGGAGTAAATGATATACAAGGATAGAAATTTCTATCCTTTTTCTTTACAAACAAATTTATAAAATGTTATAATTATTATAGTAGAGGTATAAATATGAAGGAGTTAATATTAAAATTTATAGATGAATTAAAATATGAAAAAAATTATTCTGATTTAACTATTAACGGATATTTATCCG
>JAZULI010000127.1:0-4613 GCA_045603025.1 Bacilli bacterium | reverse complement strand
GCATCAATATGTGCCATAATTCCAAAATTTCTTGTCATCTGTAAAGATGTTTCACGAGCCATATACTATTTATTTCCTTTCTACCAACGATAATGAGCGAAAGCCTTATTAGCTTCTGCCATTCTATGAGTATCTTCACGTTTCTTAACTGCTGCACCAGTACCATTAGATGCATCAATTATTTCATTAGCTAAATTTAGGGCCATTCCATTTCCGCCTCTTAATCTAGCATAATTAACTAACCATCTAAGTCCTAAAGTTTGACTTCTTGTTGCACTAACTTCTACAGGAACTTGATAGTTACTTCCACCAACACGTCTTGATTTAACTTCAAGTTGTGGTTTTATATTTTCTAAAGCTTTTTCAAATACTACAACAGGATCTTCATTAGTTTTTTCCTTAATAATATCGAATGCTTCATATAAAATTGTTTCAGCTTTTCCTTTTTTACCATCAATCATAATTCTATTTACTAATTTAGTAACTACTTTAGATTTATATATTGGATCTGGTAAAACGTCTCTTTTAACTGCACGTCTTTTACGCATTTTATTTCCTCCCTTCAAATATTAATAATTTAATAAATTACTTTAAAAATTATTATTTATTATTTTTTAGCTTTTTCTTTTTTAGTACCGTATTTACTACGTCCTTGTTTTCTATCTTTTACACCAGCAGTATCTAATGTTCCACGAATTATATGATACCGTACACCGATTAAGTCTGGTACACGTCCACCACGAATTAGTACAACACTATGTTCTTGTAAATTATGACCTTCTCCAGGAATATAACAAGTTACTTCCATTCCATTACTTAACTTAACACGAGCATATTTTCTTAACGCTGAGTTAGGTTTTTTAGGAGTCATAGTTCCAACACGAACACAAACACCACGTTTTTGAGGTGCATTAATCTTAGTTTGTTTCTTTTGGATATTATTAATTCCAACTAATAAAACAGGTGATTTTGGTTTTCTAACCTTTTGTCCTCTTCTTTTTTTAACTAATTGATTAATTGTAGGCATTTTTTTCTCCTTCCTGATACACATTTTCTTACACATATCCAGGTGTATCATTTTATCCCATAAAATTAAGTTTTGCCGAAACAAAACCTAAATTTCATAAACGTTATTAGTTTACAATATTATATATTCAATGTCAATAGTTTTCTTGTTAATTGTTCTTGTTAATTTAATACAAATACATATTTCGTAGATTTCCCATCATTATTAATAATATTTATAGAATTTTTAATATTTAAAATTTTTATTTTTTTAATTCGCCTAGTACAACATTTAAAATATTATTATACCTATTTTTAAACATTTTTTTTGTTTTATCACTTAATTCATCATAGTCTTTTTTAAAACAGTTTTTTATCCACAATTTAGCTTCATTTAAATTCAAATTATTTCTATTAAATGCCGAATTAAATAACATTGGAATATTATCAAAATGCGCAAGAATATCGGCATCACAAACACAAATTTCTTCAATATTTTGTGCTTTTTTACTACTTCGGTGATTGTAAATACATCCTACTACTTTATTTGTAATATCTATTGGACAATTATATTTTTCTAATATTTCCTTTCCTATTATTGCACCATTACTATGATGTTCCTTTCTATCACCAACTTTTTTTATTAAAGCAATATCATGAAGTAGTGCACCTAATTTTACAACTGTTATGTCTGCATTATAAATTTTAGCAAGTTTAATCGCTTCATCATAAACATATTTTATGTGCTCATTCCAAAAATCATAATGATCATCTGCACTATTTTTATAATCCTCAATTAATTCTAAAACCTCTTTTTTTATATTATTAATTATTTTTTTCATTATATCTCCTATATTATATTAAATACATATTTACTATAACACAAAATAACACAAAAAAACAAATTAAATAAAAAAGAGAGTCAATAATTGAAACTCTAATTTATTTCTTCTAAAGTAAATATATTTTAATCATTTTTTAAAACAATTAATGGAATCATCAACTCTTCACTAAATAATCCTGTATGATTACCTTTAGGTGAAGCATCTAACTTATGATAATCGCTATAAAAAGCCTTATTACGCTTACATAAGCTTACATACTCACCTAGTGAATTTATAGCATGTTTAGTCATTCTTTTACCAAACATTTTTTCCTCAATTAATTCTTCTGTTTTAAACAAAATTAAACTATCATCAAAATCTTTTTTAAATTCTAATTCAAACTCCTTTTCCATACCTTCTTTTACAAAAAAAGTACTTGTTCCGGTATCAATTGCAGGATAAGCATAGAAAAATTTATCATATTTATTTAAATCCATATACACTATATCATATATAGGTATTTGACCATGATCAGCTATAATAATTATTTCTGTATCACTATTTAGAGGTAATAATTTTTCAAGACTATTCTCAATTTTTTCAACTTCTTCATAAACTAATGAATTATATGGCCCATTTTGATGTTCCAACGTATCAACGAATGGTATATACGAATAAGTAAATGTAGAATCCTCACTTAAAATATCTTTTTTTATTAATTCGATCATCTCATCATAATTATCATATCCTCTTCTTATAGAGTCAGAAGCATAAAATCTTGTGTATTGACTATTAAGCAAATGATTAGGCTGAAGAACTGAAGTGTTTCGTTTAAGATTATTTAAAACCGATTGATGTTTAAATATTTTTTTCAAATCAATATTTAAATCATCATAACTTCTTCTTTCTTTAGTTAATAATGTATAGTAATTTAAATCAAATTTTCTATTATATCCATACCATCCAAACACTCCCGTAGTTGAAGGGTATTCCGCAGTCGCGAGTGATGTTAATATACATCCAGTAGCAGTAGGAAACAATGTTTGTATATCTTCTTTTTTATTATTATAAAACAATCTCTTATTTGGCATTTTATTTAACAAATCAACCCCCATACCATCAACAAGAATTAAAACAATATGCTTTTTATCAACAACATGTCTTTTTAAATGTTTCATACTTAATGTCTCTTTATAATTCATTCCACAATAATTATATATTACTCTTAATAAATCAATAATATTTTCTTTATTATAATTTGGAATCGATAAACTTTCATTTTTTAATCTTTTTTTAACATCACTCATCATAATAACTCCCTTTTACTAACTTTTTTTCTTTTACTATAGTTTTTCCTTTGGAAAGAATTGAATTAATATTGTAGTCATCATCAAAGATAATCATATCAGCATCTTTTGAAATACCTATTTTACCTTTCGAAAACAAGCCTAAAGCATTAGATGCATTTAAGGTAACAAATCTAATAGCATCATTAACTGAATATTTTTTCTCACATATCAGGTATTTAATTAAACTATGAATATTAGAATTATTAGATTTTTTCATTCCTTTTACGATGCCATTATCCCAAATAGGACAAGATCCATTAGCATCGGTTGACATCGTAATATAGTCAATATTTCCCTCATTATATGCCCTTTTCAAAAAATAATATGTTTTTTCAAGATCTTCATCAATAGTTATATCCATATACCCTTTTTTCTTTGTCAATTTCATAGCTTGATTAAAAACATCAGTATTATTAGTAATATGTGTAGGTCTAATAATATTAATTGGCACATTTGTTTCATTTAATATATCAAATAAGATATCCATATTTCCTTTTCCCCAACCTACATGAATGTTTAATATACCTGTCTTTTTTGCTAATAATGCAGATACTCTAATTTCTGATAATAGTCTAATTAATTCTTCCTTAGTTGGATTATAACATCTATGATCTGAAATTGCAATCTTGACACCAATTATTTCATTTATAAAAACTATATCTTTTCCTACTTTTCCAGTTATTGTTGGAGATGGATACTGATAACCACCTGTTAAGCAAAAAGCAGTAACATCATCAGTATTAAGCGCCTTTGCTTTACTAACGAGATTTTCCACACTTCGAGTTATTGTATCAGTTCCTAAAACTCCAACAACAGTAGTTACTCCATTTTTCAAAATATCTATTGATGACATTTCATTAATTTTGCTTACAAATCCATCTTCTCCACCACCACCTACAATATGCTCATGATTATCAATATATGATGGAATAACATAATTCATTTTTGCATCAATAATTTCGCATGTATCACGCAATTTTAATATTTTTTCATAATTTAATGAAGATGAAATATCTACTATTTTATCATTTACAATTAATATGTTTACAATTTCATTATTAATTAATTTGGCATTTTTTATCACTTTAATCATAATTGTGTTCCTTATATTTTTTTATTAAATCTTTTTTTTTAACTTTTCCAAGTTCAGTTTTGGGAATTTTATCGGGAGTAATAAATATAACATCATCTAAATCTAAATTATAATATTTTCTAATTAACTGACATATTATTTCTTTTATATCTTTAAAATAATTTGCATCAGGATATTTTTCACTAATTTCTTGATATAAGATAATTTTATTTTCGAAAGATACGAAATGGCTATTTAATAAATAATATTTCAATTTCAAATCTTTTAAAACTAATTCTAATTCCATTTCTGAATATTTATTAGAATTTTTCATTAATAGATTTTTTTTTCTACCTATAACAT
>JAZULI010000126.1:0-2318 GCA_045603025.1 Bacilli bacterium | reverse complement strand
ATTAGTATTATAGCATTTATAAATAAACTCTTCAATTTAATTAAAAAAATAATTAAAAAATGTTAATTTTCATTAACATTTTTCTAATTTTACTTATCAATATGTACATCTAATTGTGGATAAGGTATTTCAATATTATTTTCTTCAAATTTCTTTTTTGATTCTTCTAACATATAAAACTTCATATCCCAATAATCACTATTTTTAACCCATACCCTAACGGTATAAGTTACACTACTATCTAAATAATTAGTTATTTTTATAAATGGTTCTTTCCCTTCTTCAATAACTACTCTTTCATCTTTAATAATATCTTCTAAAACATTTTTAACTTCATCTGCATTATTTTTATAAGATACAGCAAAGTCAACATCTAGTCTTCGTAAATCTTCTTTAGAATAATTTACAGTTGGTTGATTAGCAAGATTTCCATTTGGAATAGAAATAACTTTATTATCTGGGGTAACTAAAACTGTATAGAATAAATTAATTGCTTTAACAGTTCCACTATCAGCATGAGTATCAACAAAGTCACCTACTTGGAAAGGTTTAAATAATAAAATTATAATTCCCCCAGCGATATTGGATAATCCACCTTGTAATGCTAAACCAATAGCAACTCCTGCACTACCTAAAATAGTTACAAATGATGTAAGTGGTACTCCTAAAGTTGATGCAACCGTCATAAATAATACAACATATAATAGAATCTTTACAAAACTTAGAATAAATGATGCTAAACTTTTATCAACTTTTTGAAATAATTTTGATTTTTTTAATAATTTAATTGCCCATTTAATTAATTTTAAACCTACAACTAAAATAATTATTGTGTATAGTAATTTCATACCAACACTAACCCCTAAATCCATTAACTTATCAATTATTTTCTCCATTTTTAATCTCCTTCTTTAATTCATATAAATAATTTAATGCTTCAATTGGTGTAATTTGTAAAGGATCAATTTCCTTTAATCTACTTATAATTTTATCACTTTCATTTTCTTTTTCAAGAGTAAAATCAAAAGATGTTTGGGTATAACTTTTCTTTGATTCTTTTTTTGATTCATAATTATTTAATATTTCATTAGCCCGTTCAATAACTTCTTTCGGTAAATTAGCAAGAGAAGCTACATTTATTCCATAACTTTTATCAATTGAACCATTTTTAACTTTATGTAAGAAAGTAATATTACCATTTTCTTCAATTGCACTTACATGAACATTACGCAAATGTTTTAAATTTTTAGACATCGTTGTTAATTCATGATAATGAGTGGAAAATAAAGTTTTAGCATGAATATTATCATGAATATATTCAAGGATTGCTTCCGCTAAACTCATACCATCATAAGTAGCGGTTCCACGTCCTAATTCATCAAATAAGATTAAACTATTAATTGTAGCATTACTAATAGCCGCATTCGCTTCTTTCATTTCCACCATAAAAGTTGATTCACCACTAACTAAATCATCACTCGCTCCAATACGAGTAAAGATTTTATCAAAAATAGGAATCTTACAACTTTTACAAGGAACAAAGCAACCAATTTGGGCCATAATAACAATTATAGCTAACTGTCTCATATAAGTACTTTTTCCAGCCATATTAGGACCAGTTATTAATAAGACATCAGTATTCTTATCCATAATTATATCATTAGGAACATATTCATTTTTATTAACTTTTTCCACAACAGGATGTCTTCCATCAACAATATTAATAACACGTTCATCCGTTATTTCAGGTCTTACATAATTATTAGTTTCTGAAACACAAGCAAATGATATTAACATATCAAGTTCACTTAACACTTTACTAATTTCTTGTAAATCTCTTATATAAGTTTTAGCAACTTCTCTTATTTCCATGAATAATTTATATTCTAAATTAATTATTTTTTCTTCAGCCCCTAAAATAATTTGTTCTTTTTCTTTTAAAGATTCCGTTATATAACGCTCCCCTGTAGATAAAGTTTGTTTTCTAATATATCCCCATTCTTCTTTAACTAATGGTATATTCATTTTACTAACTTCAATATAATAACCAAAAACTTTATTATAACCAATCTTTAAATTCTTAATACCAGTACGTTCTTTTTCTTCATTCTCAAGATTAATAATAAAATCCTTACTATTTTTTCTAATTGCTTTTAATTCATCAAGTTCTTTATTATAACCATCTTTAATTAAACCACCATCTTTTAAAGTAATAGGTGCATCTAAATTAATACTTTCATCTAATAATTCTCTTAATTCATCTAAAGTAACTATTGTCTTATCATAATGAATATTTTCAAGAATAGCCTTAATGCTTG
>JAZULI010000125.1:0-1551 GCA_045603025.1 Bacilli bacterium | reverse complement strand
AATATAGTTAGTATAATATTTAAAGGAGGATATATGTATAAAAGAATATTTTTAATTGTTTTAGATAGTGTTGGTATTAATCATGCTAAAGATAGTGATAAGTTTGGGGATAATGGGGCTAATACTTTATTTCATACAGTAGAAGAAACAAAGATTAAATTACCTAATTTAGAAAAGATGGGTTTATTTAATTTAATTTATGATGAAGATAAAAGTAGTGATTCATATTATGGAAGAGCAGAAGAAGTAAGTAATGGAAAAGATACTTTAACCGGGCATTTAGAAATGATGGGAATAAGAACAGATATACCATTTAAAACTTTTACGGATACGGGATTTCCTCTTGAATTAATAAAAGAACTTGAAGAAAGAAGTGGTCGAAAGATAATTGGTAATAAAAATGCTAGTGGAACGGAAATTATTAAAGAATTAGGAAAAAGTCATATGGAAACGGGGGACTTGATTGTTTATACATCCGCAGATTCGGTTTTACAAATTGCAGCTCATGAAGAAATTGTTCCATTAGAAGAATTATATAAAATTTGTGAAAAGGCACGAGAAATAACTTTAAAAGATGAATGGAAAGTAGGAAGAATTATCGCTAGACCATTTGTTGGGGAAGAAGGTAATTTTATAAGAACATCTAATCGTCATGATTATGCTTTATCTCCGAGTGGTAAAACAGTATTAGATTATTTAAAAGAAAGTAATTATGATGTAATATCAATTGGAAAGATTGCCGATATTTTTAATAATTGTGGAATAACTGAAAGTATTAAAACCAAAAATAACTTAGATGGTATCAATAAAATTATTGAAACGCTTGATAAAGATTTTAATGGATTATGCTTTGCTAATTTAAATGATTTTGATTCATTATATGGTCATCGTAGAGATACTATAGGATATGCTAATGCCTTAGTTGAATTTGATAATAATTTAGATAAAATTAAGAGTAAATTAAGAAATGATGATTTATTAATTATTACCGCTGATCATGGAAATGATCCAACATTTAAAGGAACTGATCATACAAGAGAAAATGTTCCGGTGTTAATTTACAGTAAGAAAATTAATAACCCTAAAAGATTAGATGTACTTAATACTTTTGCCGATATTGGATCAACAATTGCGGATAATTTTAACGTAAATAGTCCGCTAGGAATGTCAGTTTTAGAGAAAATTAAATAAAAGTTTTGTTACAAACGATTAGAAATAGTGAATAAAATGAATTGTTCGCTATTTTTTTATTGTGTCAAATAGTGTAAATTTTAAACGCTTTAAAAATGATGTTTTATTCTTTTATTAAAATGATTTTTATAAATCTATTTAATACTTTTTCTTATTTGAATTCTATTTATTTTGAATATGTTAAGTTGAAATAATTTTGGTTATTTGCAATAATTTATTTTTCTTGTTAAGGTTAGATTGTCTAGACAGAAAGATAGGAGATTAAATGAGTAAAGTATTAGAAAGAAAAAAATTATTAAAAGAAGGGGAGATTGTTCCAATATATTATGATGAAGCTTTTAAAATGATGTATGCTAATGA
>JAZULI010000124.1:0-6433 GCA_045603025.1 Bacilli bacterium | reverse complement strand
ATTTTAATTTACTCTTTTTTAATTTAAATGATTTCATAATTTGTGAAATAGCATCCAAAAATATTAAAATTCCCGCACCTATTGGTAAAATTGAACTTAATAAATGTGAATTAAATATTAAATATAAACCTAACCCAATACACAAAAGAACAATTAATAATTCTATTTTACTAAATTGTTTAAGGTCTTTTTCTTGTAATAATCGAATAACAAAAATAACCCCAACAAGAATAATTAATCCACCGATTACATAATTAACAGCATCACAAACAAATTTAGGATTAACAACCATTATTATACCTGCAATAATATATACTAATATCATTAAATTCTCACTAATTTTTTCTTTAATAATTTTCAAAATTTCCACCTACCACAACCTATAATATACTACAAATATTTTTATAAATCTATCAATTTAATAAAATATTTTCGTAAATTTACTTTTCTTTATAATTAAAACTACATGTTCTAAGTAATCGGTTCATTATTGCAAGACCTAAACCTTCTTTTTTTACACCTTCAATAATAATTAAATCTGGATTATAAGAATCCGCTTCTCTTAATAAATGAAAAATATTATGTGCAATTTCTTCTAAATTTTCACCATAATTTAAATATTTAAAACATTCTATATTTTGAAGTTTATTACTACCGATTAACAATGTTTTATTCGTTTTATTTTGATTTATTAATTCAATTAATTTACGATAATTATCACTATATACTAATAAACATTGACAGTTAGGAGCATAATGTTTATATAAAAGTCCCGGAGATTCAACTTTGTTACTATTCGCTTTTTCTAAAACTTCTTTAATAACATTACATTTTCCACATACTAATTCAATATCTTCTTTTGTAATATATCCTGGCCTTAAAATTGTTGGAATATTATCAATTACCTTAACAACTGTTGATTCAAGTCCAACATTAGTTTCACCACCATCAATAATATAAGGTACACTATCCTTAAATTCATCAAAAATATCTAAAACATTAGTTCCACTAGGCTTACTCGATAAATTAGCTGATGGGGCTGCTATTGGTAAATTACATTTACTTATAAAATCTATCGCTATTTTATTTGAAGGTATTCTAATACCGACGGTATCAAGTCCACAAGTAACATTATTAGGAATAAGATCTCTTTTCTTTAAAATCAAAGTAAAAGGTCCCGGCATAAATGAATCAATTAATTTTTTTTCCACTTCATTTTCAATAAAAGCATATTTTAAAATATCTTCTTTCTTTGATAAATGCACAATTAACGGATTATTAGAAGGTCTACCTTTGGCTTTAAATATTTTATCCACTGCTTTTGTGGATAAAGCATTAGCACCAAGACCATAAACTGTTTCGGTTGGAAAAATAACTAAATTATCATTTTGAATACTTAAAACCGCTTCATCTAAATTATTATTTTTTAAAATTTTCACTTTTTATCACCTTGACCAGTTGTTTTAGTATCTAAATAATCTTTATTACCATAATAATTCTTAATAAAATTATCACGATATTCTAAAATATTATCCTTTTTAATACATTCACGTAAATCTTCCGTAAGTCGTGTTAAAAAGCGAAGATTATGAATTGATAAAAGACGAGAACCTAACATTTCATCAAGAGTTACTAAATGACGGATATAAGCCTTGGTATAATTTTTACAACAATAACAATCACAACCTTCTTCAACAGGCGTAAAATCTTCTTTAAATTTAGCATTTTTCAAATTAATCTTACCATATTTCGTAAAAGCATTAGCATGACGAGCAATTCTTGTTGGTAGTACACAATCAAAAATGTCAACTCCGCGAATTACACCTTCAATAATATCGATAGGATCCCCCACACCCATTAAATAACGAACTTTATCTTTAGGTAAATATGGAATAGCATACTCAACCATTTTATACATAACTTCTTTTGTTTCCCCAACAGATGTTCCGCCAATACTATAACCATCAAAATTCATTTTAACGGTTTCTTCAGCACTATATTTTCTTAAATCAGGATACTCTCCACCTTGAACAATGCCAAATAAACTTTGTCTTGGATTATTAAAAACATCCTTTCCTCTTTTAGCCCATCTTAAAGTTCTTTCCACACTTTTTTCCATATATTCATGGGTTGAAGGATAACTTGGACACTCATCAAAACTCATTGCAATATCACTGTCTAATTTATTTTGAATTTGAATTGATTTTTCTGGTGTTAAAAATAAACTACTACCATCAATATGACTTTTAAACTTAACACCTTCTTCTGAAATATCTTTAGGACGCGCTAAACTAAATACCTGAAATCCCCCACTATCTGTAAGAATTGGACCATTATAATTCATAAATTTATGAAGTCCCCCAGCCTTTTCTACTAAATCTTCACCCGGACGTAACCATAAGTGATAAGTATTGGCTAAAATAATGCCACTTTTAATATCATAAATTTCTTCAGGCGTTACTCCTTTTACTGTCGCTCTTGTTCCAACTGGCATAAACATAGGTGTATCATAAGTCCCATAATTAGTTTCAATAGTTCCTAAACGGGCTTTTGTATTACATTCTTCTTTTAATAAATTATATTTTATTTTCATAAACAACTCCAAATCACGCATATTATATCAAAATTACCTTTTTTAGTCTATAATATCTTACTTGATTTTATCATAATTAAGAAATTTATAAAGAAAAAAACTCATTTATTAATCATATTTGACAATAAATGAATCTTTCTAATCAAGTTCAAATTTTCCGGTATAAAGTTCGTAATAGGTTCCTTTTTGTTTTAGTAAATCATCATGATCACCACGTTCAATTATTTTTCCATGATCCATTACCATTATTGCTTGTGAATTTTTTATTGTTGATAACCGATGAGCAATAACAAAAACTGTTCTATTTTCCATTAATTTATCCATACCATCTTGAACATTTTTTTCTGTTCTTGTATCAATGCTACTTGTTGCTTCATCTAAAATCATTACCGGTGGATTATAAACAGCTGCTCTTGCTATACTTAATAATTGTCGTTGACCTTGCGATAGATTTCCCCCATTATTCGTAATCATCGTATCATAACCATCGGGAAGACGTCTTATAAAACTATCAGCATTAGAAAGACGAGCCGCTTCATAAACTTCTTCTTTAGTAGCATTACTATTAGCATATTTTAAATTATCCATAATAGTTCCCGTGAATAAATTAGTATCCTGTAAAACCATACCTAAACTTCGGCGTAAATCACTTTTTTTAATATCTTTAATATTAATTCCATCATAAATAATTTCCCCATCATGAATATCATAAAAACGATTTAATAAATTAGTAATAGTTGTTTTACCAGCGCCAGTTGCTCCTACAAAAGCAATTTTTTGACCCGGTTTAGCATATAAGGAAATATCATATAAAACATTTTTACCTTCAACATAACCAAAATAAACATTGTTAAAATGAACATCACCTTTTAGAGGAATATAGGTATAATCATCATTAGTTGGACATTTCCAAGCCCATTCATTTGTTTTTTCATTAGTTTCAATTAATTTACCATCAATCTCCTTAACATTAACTAATGTTACATATCCATCATCTATTTCACTTTCTTCATCCATTAATTTAAAAATTCTTGATGCACCGGCTAAAGCCATAATAATACTATTAAATTGCTGAGCAAGACGAGATACTGGCATTGAAAAACTTCTACTTAATTGTAAAAATGATGCAATTAATCCCAGAGTAATACCGCCTACTTCATTAATGGCTAAAACCCCACCAATTAAAGCGATAATAACATATTGAATATTTGTTAAATTACCCATAATCGGCATTAAAATATTAGCATATTTATTAGCATTATAATTTGAATTAAACCATTTTTCATTTAAGAGATCAAAAGATTCTTTAATCTTTTCCTCATGATTAAATACTTTTACTACTTTTTGACCATTCATAATTTCTTCTATATAACCATTTATTTTAGCAATATCCATTTGATTTTTTGCAAAATATTTACCACTTTTTCCACCTATTTTTCCCAAAACCAAATACATAAAAATAACACTAATTATAACAATTATTGTCATATAACCACTCATTGAAACCATCGCAATAAAAGTCGTTAACACAGTAATTAAAGTTGTTATTATCTGGGTAATACTTTGCGTATATAATTGTTCAATTGCATCAATATCATTAGTATAATGACTCATAATTTCTCCATGAGTATGAGTATCAAAATACTTTATAGGAAGAGTTTGCATATGAATAAATAATTCATCTCTTATTTTCTTTAATATTCCTTGTGAAATAATATTAGTTAAAACATTAGAAACAAATGAAGCAATAATTCCTACCAAGAAAATAAAAGCCATTGTTAAAATTAATCTTAATAGTCCATCATAAATAGGATTATCCGTTAATAATAATGGTGCGATATAATCATCTATTAAAATTTGTAAAAAGATCGAAGAAGCAATTGACACTAATGAAGAAATAATAATACATAAAAGAACTAAAATAGAACGTATTTTATAATTATCTTTAATGTAAGCTAAAAGACGAACAATTGTATCTTTGCTAAATTCATTCTTCTTCATTAGTAACACCTCCACTTTGTGAATAATACACTTCTTGATAAATTTTATTATTCTCTAATAATTCCTCATGAGTTCCCATTCCATTAATCATTCCATCATCCATAACAATTATTTTATCGCAATCAATTATTGAATTAATTCTTTGCGCAATAATTATTTTAGTTGTTTCTGGAATATATTCTTTTAAGGCTTTTTTTATTGAATTATCCGTTTTGGTATCTACAGCACTAGTTGAATCATCTAAGATTAAAATCTTAGGTTTTTTTAATAAAGCTCTTGCAATACAAAGACGTTGTTTTTGACCACCAGATACATTTGTTCCACCTTGTTCAATATAAGTATCATATTTATCTTTAAAACCCATAATAAAATCTTTACAACAAGCCATTTCACAAGCCTTATCAATTTCATCCATTGTCGCATGTTCATTACCCCAACGTAAATTTTCTAAAATAGTACCTGAAAATAAAACATTCTTTTGTAAAACCATCCCTACTTCTTCTCTTAAAGTGAATAAATCATAATCAATTACATTTATACCACCAACTAAAACACTACCAACTGATACATCATATAACCTAGGAATTAACTGAACTAAGGTTGATTTACTACTACCAGTTCCTCCAATAATTCCAATTGATTCACCACTATTTATTTTTAAATTAACATCTTTTAAACATAATTTATTTTTATTTTTTACATAACTAAAACTTACATTATCAAAGATAATATCGCCATTTTTAACTTCCTTAATTGCCTTATTATTATTTGATAAATCTATTTTTTCATCTAAAACTTCACATACTCTTATAACTGATTCACGTGATACAACAATTGATACAAAAACCATTGATATCATCATCAAACTACCCATTACTTGCATAACATATGTGAATAAACTCATTAACTGACCAGTTGTTAAACTACCAGAAACAATTAATTTGGCCCCAACCCATGCGATTAATAACATTGTTGTATAAACACATGCTTGCATTAAAGGATTATTAAACGCTAAAATATTTTGTGCTTTTGAGAATAAGCGATATATTCGATTAGAAACATGATTGAATTTTTTTATTTCTTTATCTTCCGCCACAAATGATTTTACTACTCTAATTCCATTTAAATTTTCAGAAACCACATTATTCATTTGATCGTATTCTTCAAACACCTTTTTAAATAATGGATGAACAAACCTAGTTATTAAAAATAATCCAATAAGTAATATTGGCATAATTGCAATAAAAATCAATGCCATTTTTGAATTAATTCTTATTATCATAATAAGGGCAAAAATAGTAGTTAATGGTGCTCTAACCGCAATACGAATTATTGTTTGAAAAGCCCAATTTACGTGCATAACATCAGTTGTTAACCTTGTAATTAAACCACTTGTTTTAAATTTATCAATATTTAAAAAAGAAAAATTTTGAATTTTATAAAAAATATCCTTCCTTAAATTTTTAGCAAAACCACTTGAAGCTTTAGCACAAGTTATTCCGGATAATGCTCCTAAAACTAATGAACAAATAGCCATTAAAATTAATATTAACCCAATTTTTACAATTACATTAATATTTCCAACTTCAATACCTTTATCAATAAGTTGAGCCATATTATACGTAATTAATATTTCAAAAACAACTTCTAAAGCTACTAAAATAGGTGTTAATATTGTTTCTTTTTTATATTCTCTAATACATTTACTAAGTTTTTTTATCACTTTACCACCTCATTATAAACAATCTATGTATAATAAATATTACATTTATAAAAATAATATGTCAATAAAAAAATAAGATAATTTAAAGTTCATAAAAATTTCAAAAAAAGTGCTAA
>JAZULI010000123.1:0-2403 GCA_045603025.1 Bacilli bacterium | reverse complement strand
AAAATATAAAAAATTAATGAAAGATAGCCGAAAATTACAAGAAAAAAATAATACCTTATTAAATGAAATTATGCGCGGTATAAGAGATATTAAATTACTTAATATAACAAATAAAATGACCAATATTACAAATGAAAATCTAAAAATTTCTAATGAATATGATACCAAAATAAGAAAACAATCAAGCTTAATATCATATATAGTAGATTTTTCAAAACAAGTAATCACCGTATTAGTTGTAGTATTAGGCATTTTACTAATCAGTAAAAAAATATTAACATTAACATCATTTTTAATAATTTTTATGTACCGGACAAATATTTATGATATTATTTTATGTATAACGACATTTGAACAAACTAAAATTGATTTTAAATTAGCCGAAGAAAGAATATTTAGTATTATCGATAATGACGATTTTCCTAAAGAAACTTTCGGAAATAAATCAATTGAAAACTTTAAAGGTAAAATAGAATTTAAAAATCTTTCATTTAAATATACCAATAAAAAGGTATTAAATAATCTATCATTTACAATTAATCCAAATGAAACAATTGCCATTGTTGGTGAAAGTGGTAGTGGTAAATCAACAATCTTTAATTTAATAACTAAAAGCTATGATATAAAAGATAATCAATTATTTCTTGATGATATTGATATAAATCAATTAGATAAAAAAACACTTAGAGAAAATATTTCAATAATATCACAAAATCCTTATATTTTTAATTTTACAATTAAAGAAAATTTTATGTTATTAGAAAATAATATCACTTTAAAAGATATAAAAGAAGCCTGTAAAATTGCCAGAATTGATAAATTTATTGAATCATTACCAAATAAATATGATACATTAATTGGTGAAGGTGGTATTAATTTATCTGGTGGTCAAAAACAAAGATTAGCCATTGCAAGAGCTCTACTAAAAAAGAGTAAGATTATTTTATTTGATGAAGCAACAAGTGCTTTGGATAATGTAACACAAAGAGAAATTCAAGAGGCAATTAATGAAATAACCAATGATTATACTATTTTAATAATTGCCCATCGATTATCAACAATCAAAAATTGCAATAAAATTTTTGTTTTAGATAATGGTGAAATCGTTGGTTGTGGTACACATTATGAATTATTAAAAGAAAATTCATATTATAAAAAACTATATGAAAATGAAATTGAAAGAAAATATTAAACTTTCTTTTTTTATAAAAAGAATAATATATTTCTATATCATTCTTTATCTAGTCTATTTAATTGTTCTTTTAATTCTTCTAAAATTACTTTCTTTTTTTCTATTTCATTCTTTACTAATTCAATCTTTTCTTTAATTTCTATAGCCAATTTTTCTTTATCGTTCATATTTTTTTACCACCATTTAATTTTCGATTAATTTCTTCTTGAACCTTACCAATTTCGCTACTAATACGTTGGTGCTCTTTAACTAATCTTGCTAATTCATCATATAATTCATGTAGATCATCTAAAGTAATTTCATTTTGCTTTTTATGATAATTATATAAAACCTGTATTTTATTTTTAATTTCATCGACTACTTCACTATCAAAATTATAATATAATGTACTATAGTCATTACTTTCTACCATATCTAAAATATTAGGCATTTGAAGTGACTTCGATGAGGACATTCTTTTTCTTACACTTGTTTTTAAACCTATTTGGTAAATAAATTTATATCGATCATTAAAATCTATTCCTGGATCAATATTTAAATATTTACATTTTAAAATTACAATACTTCCTTTAAGCTGACTCCATGTTTCATGTGCCTCTTTGTGCTTTTTAAAAAACATTTCTTCGAGTTCACCATTATTTTCTAATAAAAATAAATCACCTAAATTTTCTATTTCTAACTCTAACAATACTTCAAAAGCTTTCTTTGGAAAAAACACCTTTACTTCTGATAATGAAATATCTTTAAATTCATCAAAATTAGTATCGCTATCCATGATAACACCTCTATTATAATCATATCAATAAAAATATATTAATTCAATATTAATAATTATTATTTTCGAACATGTACTAGTTTTTTTCCAAGTGAACAATCAACACCAGTATCATATGATATATTTGGAAATACATTTTCAAGACTACTTAACGACTTACCATTATATAAATAATCATTTACCATCTTTATAGCATCTAAACACATATCAATTGATTTACTATATAAATCTAATAAACTTTCTCTACATTTTATCCCCGTAACAGGATTTGTAAATATTAAATTATTTTCATTAACTAATTCTTCACGAGTTAAATGATTAATATCTAAAAATTCTTCAAATTTAGAAAGTTTAACTAACATCTTTTTACTTACTAGTTTGCTTTTAACAAACTTTTCTAAAATAGTAAATAACAATAATACTTTTTGATAACTAA
>JAZULI010000122.1:0-2301 GCA_045603025.1 Bacilli bacterium | reverse complement strand
GATGACAATAAACTATCATACAATAAATATTCTTCCATAATAACCCCATTGATATATGTTATTATAAATAATCCATACTAAAAGTCAAGAAAAAAAGTTATTATAAGAATTATCTATTTTCTATAATAACTTTTAATAAATCAATTAAATAATACATATAATGATTTTCTAATTTAGGTAATTCTAAAGTAATTACTAAACACTCATTTTTATAACTAAATTTAAAATATCTAGTTATTTTATAAGATTCAACAAAGATTTGCTCATAGTTTAAATTTTTTGTCTTTAGAGCACTAAATATAAGTTCCACAAAAGTTTTCGTTTGAGTTACTTTAATAATATCCAAATCATGAGCCATTTTATCAAACCATTCTTGATACATATATATTTCTAAATCTTTATCGACTTTTCCAAAACGATCTTCAAATTCTCTTTTAACATCTTGCATTTTTTCATATGAATCAATACTATTAATCATTTGGTGAATTTCAATTTTTAATTCCGCTTCATTAGCATATTTTGAGTCAACATGAGTTGAAACATTAATTAAAGCTTTTTCATCCTCTTCCTCTTCAACAACTTGGCCTTTTAAACGTGCTACTTCTTCATTTAAAATCTTTAAATATAAATCAATTCCAACTGTATCAATAAAACCAGATTGTTCACTACCTAAAATATCACCGGCACCTCTTATTGATAAATCACGGGAAGCGATTTTAAATCCACTTCCTAGTTCAGTGAAATCTTGAATTGTCTTAAGCCTTTTAGTCGCTGTTTCATTTAAAACACGACCTTTTTTATATAACATATATGCATAGGCGATTTTATCACTGCGTCCTACACGTCCACGAATTTGATATAATTGCGATAATCCAAAACAATCAGCATTATAAATAATTAAAGTATTTACATTAGGAATATCAATACCTGTTTCAATAATTGTTGTACAAACTAAAATATCTGCTTCATGATTAACAAATTTAATCATTTCTTCTTCAATTTTAGCTTTATCCATTTGTCCATGAATATAAATAATTCTTGCTTCTGGAACTAAAGTTTTAATCTCATAAACCTTACTTTGAATAGTATCAACACGGTTATGTAAAATAAACACTTGACCATTACGACTTAATTCTTTATAAATTGCTTCTTTAATTAACTGCTTATTTTCTTCGACAACATAAGTTTGAATTGGATAACGATTAACTGGTGGCGTGGTAATTAAAGATAAACTACGTATACCTACTAACGACATCTGTAATGTTCTAGGAATTGGCGTTGCCGTTAAAGTTAAAACATCAACATTCGCTTTATATTTTTTAATCTTTTCTTTATGAGTTACCCCAAAACGTTGTTCCTCATCGATTACCAATAACCCTAAATTTTTAGGTTTTATCGCATCATTTAATAATTTATGCGTTCCAATTAGAAAATCTATACTACCATTTTCAAGACCTTCTAATATTCTTTTAACTTCCTTTTGAGAAGTAAAACGATTTAAAAGAGCGATATTAACCGGATAATTTTTAAATCTCTCAACAGCATTATTATATATTTGCATTGAAAGAATGGTTGTTGGACATAAATACAAGACTTGTTTTGAATCACAAACCGCTTTAAATATCGCTCTAAAAGCTACTTCGGTTTTTCCAAAACCAACATCACCACATAAAAGACGATCCATTGGATGTGATGTTTCCATTTCATCTTTAATTTGTTTAATCGCTAATAATTGATCAGTTGTTGGCGTATATGGAAACTCTTCTTCAAACATTAATTGTAAAGAACAATCAGGACTAAATTTAAATCCTTGTTTCATTTCCCTTTCAGCATATATTTTTAATAATTCTTGGGCAATACTTTTAACTTTATCCGTTACTCTTCTCTTAGTTTTTTGCCATTCAGTAGAACCTAAACTATTAATTCTAGGCATTACCCCTTCTTTACCTGTAAATTTAGAGATAGTATTAATCTTTTCTACTGGAATATATAATTTATCATTACCCTTATATAAAAGTTCAATATAATCCTTTTTTAAGCCACTAACTTCAAGTGTTTTTATTCCATTATATAAACCAATACCATGAATTGAATGAACAACAGCATCACCAATTTCTAATTTATTTAAACTTTTAATATTTGTTGCATATTTAAACTTCGTTTTATAAACCTTTTTCGTTCGGTTAATATTAAATAATTCTTTATCCGTAATAATAAGATAATCTTTATAAATAAATCCCTCATTAACATCTAATTCAATAATATTAAGCATATTTTCGTGAATATCATTAATATTAGTTA
>JAZULI010000121.1:0-8095 GCA_045603025.1 Bacilli bacterium | reverse complement strand
AATTGACAATATTACACTTACATTTCACATATATTTAAATGGTGATTATATGAAATTAAAAGAAAAATGGGAATTTATCGTAATTATTTTAATTATTATCGTAGCAATATTATGCTCAATTAAAGATAATAAAAAAGAAATAGAAAATAATGAAAATAACAAATTTCAAGAATACAATATTTATAAAGAAAAATATTTAACAAGATATCAAAATTATCAAAACAAAACCAATTTAAGTGATAAAACATCAATATTACATGTTAATATTGGTCTAGATCAAGAATTTTATACTAATACAAAACCATCACCAAACAAAAACAATAACTATGTTCTAGTAAATAAATATAACTATCTAGATGAAGGCTATATTCCTAATAATTTAGTAAAGTTAGATGAATATTCTAAAAATAATCTATATTTAAATAAAGAAGCTTATGAATCGTTCAAAATAATGGCTAGAGATGCCAGTTTAAATAATTTAAATTTACGAATCATATCAGCATATAGAACCTATGATTATCAAAAAAATCTTTATAATAAATATTTACAAAATGACACAAAAGAAAATGTGGATACATATTCCGCAAGACCAGGATACTCTGAACATCAAACAGGTTTAGCGATAGACATTGATAATAAAAAAAGTCTTTATACAGATTTTCAAAATACAAATGAATTTCTTTGGTTAAAAGATAATTGTTATAAATATGGTTTTATTTTAAGATATCCAAAAGATAAAGAACATATAACTGGTTATATGTATGAACCGTGGCATTATCGCTATATAGGTATAAAAGAAAGCACCTATATCGAAAAAAACAATCTAACATACGAAGAATATTACTATGAATTTATAGATAATGAGTATTAAATAACCAATTATTAGTTATGATTATTTTATGACATTTAGCCTTAGCTTATACAACATTTCCAAAAATTCTAAATTTTACACTATTTTAAAAAAAAGAATAACAAACAAGTTTAACTCATTTGTTATTTTACTCTTTTTCTAACTTACAAAGAAAGGTTTTGCCATACTTCCATCTCCACTGATATATCTTGTATTAGCATTAACGGAAACGACAGGACGGACTCCACGAGCACTATGGACAAAATTACCGTTGTTAAGACTAACATCATTATTCACAACATACACATTAGCACTAGAACCATTAAAGTAACGAGGCGAGCCCAGCCAATAATATGAATAATTATACAAATAATCTTGCATTCCTGTATTCCATGTTCTTCCGGCTAGCATTACATCATCTATCGTTAAAAATCCAACAGGTTTTGTAGATAACCCACTACTTACTGTAAAACTATCACTAGCATTTGGACACTCTACGCTTGGTGTTCCAGCCTTAGCTCGATCATATCCACTATAATATATACCTGATGCGCTTGTTCTAGAACTTTGATCATTACAATAGATGCTATCCTCAACTTTTTCTTTATTACTTTTTGTTATCGCACCTTCATACCAGGCATCTAAAATATTTTTTAAGTTTGAATTTGTATCATTAGCAGCTGTCGTTTGATATTTATATCCTACATATTTAGCATCATCACTATTTACATTAAATTTGAAACTTATTCCCGATTTCAATATATATCCTTCTTTTTCGGTATAACTATATTGATAATTATCATTTAATATTTCTTGGTTTTCATACATACTTATCATCGTTGCATTTCCTTCTGTTGTAGGACAACTTAATAAACCATTTGTATTGGTTGGTAATCCATTATATATTAATCTTGTTCCTCCTAATTCCGTTGTTCTTACGGCCTTCCAACAAAATCCATTAAAAATCACATTATTATTGACTGTATGATCCCCTCTAAAGAAATATACTGGGTATGTATCATCTACAGTTGATTTTAATTTATATACTCCATATGGATAAGTATCTGGATCACTTGTATTTGCTTCTTCAGCTGTTTGTGTAAAGAAAGTATTTTCATCACTATCATCAGCAACCTTATCCCCAGCCATTGCTACAATTGTTTCTCTTAATAACTCTGGTTCTTCCCACACAGCATATAATGTTATTACACCACCATTATAAGTATCTCCACTTTGATATTCAGGTTCAGTTGCATTAGCAAGTGATGACCATCCTTTAAAGATATATCCTTCTTTAGTTGGAATACTACTAGTTATATTTTCTCCAACATAAGTACTTTCAATATCACCTATTCCACCATTCAGATTATAAGTTACCTCATGGGCTTTAATTTTCGTTTTAATACCATAATTCATTGGATATTTTATTGATAATTCATATGGTTCTTCACTAGTTCCATATCCATTTATTATTGATACATCTGGTCTTAAATATACTGTTGGTCTTACATTATATGCTGTTGATGTATTACCTTCAGTTAAACCAGTTGATAATATATAATACATCTTCGTTCCAGTTAGACTTGGTGTATTTAATATCATACTATTTTCTTGATATAAATAATTATTAGTGCTAGTAAAAGTATCTTCAGTATTTAATGCTGTTTCCCATAATGTATTATCACTTGCATATCCAAAATCACTAGCATTAATTAATCCTACATTATCATAAACAATCTTATTTACTTCATTTGTATAATTATTGATAGCATTATTAGTATTTAATGCTTCACCTATATTCCATTTGGCTTTCATTATTAAATTTTTAGTATCAGAACTAAGGGTATAATAATATTTAGAGCTTGTTGTACCATTTAAGTATTCCTCTAAACTTGATCCTTCATAATTAGCAGCATTGCCTGTATTACTATTATATTTTTGTGTTGTACTTAATGCTTCATCTCGTACTATTTTTAACATTCTATAGGTACCAACACCATTTTCATAGGTATTATAAAAGCTTCCAATTATTCGCCATTTTTCACAATGTTCACTACCACTTGTATAACCATTTTCACAATTAAACCAAACATAGTTTTTAGGATTTGCTCCACTATAACGATATTCTCTTATTTCATCAATTTCACTTGCTAGTGTTCCACTATTATTTATCGCAACTAAACCTTCCTTATCTTCTTGATTATAAATTGCTTGTAAAACATTAGTTCCATATTTATATTCATCTTGGGTTGCTTCAATAACCACTTTAGCACTAAATGTTTTTTCTACATAATTTTCACTAGCATCAATATCTAACCAAAATCTTAAACGATAATTATCTGTTCCACCTACTTCTAATGATTTATTTTGAATAATATATTGATTATTTACTAAACTATGAACATTTTCATAACTATATCCATCTCCGTAATTAACAGCATATCTAATTACTTCCCCTAAAATATCTGTGCTTACTTCTTCAATTTTTAAGGCATAATTAGAAATATAATTACCGGTATTAGTTACCGAAAAGATAAATTCATCTCCACTACTCATTCCTACATTATCATATATAGGCATTTGATTACTTAAAGTAATTTCATTATTATTTTCAAATTCAACTACGAAATTACCAGTTGTCATACTATAAGTATTTGTTCCTATTAATACCCTTTGAATTAAGGCATAACTAGAACCTACTAATACTAAAACACTAATAGATATAGATAATATCATCATATAAACATATTTCTTTGTACTTAAATTTTTCATATTAATACCATCAATAAAAATTATTTTCAAACAAATAATTTATTACCTTCCATAATTATTTTATAAACTTCACTACTATAAATAAATTATAACAAAAAAATATGTTTTTCACAAACATATTTTATAATATTTTGATAAATTATTGTAATTTTACAAATTCTTTAAATAAACTTGTCTTTGGAATACATGTAAATTCCATTAATTCTTTCTTTACTGGATGGATAAAACTTAATTTATAAGCATATAAACCAATTTCTTTAATATTATCATTTCCATAACGTTTATCTCCTATTAAAGGATAATTTCTACTAGCAAATTGGACTCTTATTTGATGATGTCTACCAGTTTTTAAATTAACTTCTACTAAACTTAAATCCTTTTCTTTATTATATTCTAAAACTTTATAAGATAATTCAGCATATTTTCCTTTTTCTTTAGTTGTAACGATAGTGTTAAAATCATCTTGTTTTAATAAATAATCAATAAATGTATCACTTTCTTTAATTTTACCTTTTACAATTGATAAATATGTCTTTTTTACATTATTAAGTCTTATTTCATTAGAAAGACGAGATGCGGCTTTTGAAGTTTTAGCAAAAACCATCACTCCGCCAACAACTCTATCTAACCTGTGAACAAGTCCTAAATAAACATTTCCCGGTTTCTGATATTTTTCTTTTAAATAATTTTTAATTAAAGTTAACATATCTAAATCATTAGTATTATCGGCTTGACTTAAAATATTAATATTTTTTTCCACCACAATAATGTGATTATCTTCATATAAAATATTTAATTTATTCATAATCTATTCTTCCATAAATACCACAAGGTAATATTAAATCTTTTTCTTTTATTGGAAGACCTATTTCATTACTAGAAATAATCCCTTCTTTTTTATTATTTATTGTTAATTTCAATAAGTTTTCTAATAAAATTGGTGATAATCCTGAATAAGAATTTACAAGAACAAATAATGGTTCTTCACTTAAGATTTCACTACATAAATCAAGTAAGGTATATAAATCTTTTTCAATATTCCAAACTTCTCCATTAGCTCCTCTTCCAAAAGCTGGAGGATCCATTATAATAGCATCATATTTATTCCCACGACGTATTTCTCTTTTAACAAATTTTAAAACATCATCAACAATATAGCGAACTTTACTATCATCTAACTTATTACTTGAAACATTTTCTTTAGCCCAATCAACCATTCCTCTTGATGAATCTACATGCGTTACATGAGCGCCTTCCTTCATACAAGCAATGGTGGCTCCACCAGTATAGGCAAATAAATTTAATACTTTAATATCTCTACCGGCATTTTTAATTTTTTCTCGTACATAATTCCAATTATATGCTTGTTCCGGAAATAAACCTGTATGCTTAAAACCCATTTGTTTTATATTAAAAATTAAATCACGATATTTAACTTGCCAACTAAGAGGTGTCTTTTTCTTATTTTCCCAATAGCCTCCACCTTTATTCGAACGATAATATACAGCATGAATCTTATTCATATATTTACTTTCTAAGTCCCCATTATCCCACATTATTTGAGGATCTGGTCTTAATAAGCAAATATTATTCCACATTTCTAATTTCATTCCATCACTACTATCAACTATTTTAAAATCTTCAAAGTCACTTACATACTTCATAAAAATCACCAAGTAGATTATATAATATATTTTATTTTTAGTAAAGAAAAAGACTATTTCTAGTCTAACTTTGTATATTTGGTACTTTTTCCATAACATTTATCAATTGGATACTTTTTTCGGTTTATTTCTAATTTGTCTAGAATAATCTTTTTCGGATCACTATTAATTTGTTTACATAATAAAATACAATAATTCATAACATCAGCGATTTCTTCTTCAACTTCCTTTTTAGAAAAATCAGTTGACCACTGGAAACACTCTAATAATTCACCTGCTTCAATATTTATTGATTTAGCCAAATTTTCTGGTGTGTTATGTTTTAACCAATCTCTTTCTTTAGCGAACTCATAAATTTTTTCTGTTAATTCTTCCATATCTTTCCTTTCAAAAAAGAAGCCTATCTAGCTTCTTCAGTTGCTCTTACTTCACGAATTACCGTTACTTTAATTGTTCCAGGATATTGCATTTCATTTTCAATCTTTTCTTTAATATCCCTAGCTACTTTATAACTTGTTAAATCATCAATTTCTTCTGGTTTAACAATAACACGAAGTTCACGACCGGCTTGAACCGCAAAGGTTTTTTCCACACCTGGCATATCACTTGCTACTTTTTCAAGTTGTTCTAAACGCTTAATATAATTTTCTAAACTATCATTTCTAGCCCCTGGACGTGATGCCGATAAAGCATCCGCAATCGCTACAATAACGGAAATTACACTAGTTACTTCGGTATCACCATGATGTGATGCAATCGCATTAACTACAACATTATGTTCATGATATTTTTTAGCTAAATTAACTCCAATTTCCACATGACTTCCTTCAATCTCATGATCAATGGCTTTTCCAATATCATGTAGTAACCCTGCACGTTTAGCTAAGTTAACATTTTCCCCTAATTCTGAGGCAATAATTCCTGATAAATGAGCTACTTCTAATGAATGAACTAAAGCATTTTGACCATAACTAGTTCTAAAATGAAGTTTACCAATTATTTCAATTAATCCAGGATCAACTTTTGTTATTCCTAAATCAAATAAAGCATTATTGCCATATTCAATAATTTTTTCATTCATTTCTTTACTTGTTTTATCATAAAGTTCTTCAATTCTTGTTGGATGAATTCTACCATCTTTAATTAACGTTTCCAAAGTAATTCTAGCGATTTCACGTCTTAATGGATCAAAACTTGATAAAACAATTGTTTCTGGTGTATCATCAATTATTAAATCAACACCCGTTATTGCTTCAATCGTACGAATATTTCTTCCTTCTCTACCAATAATTCTTCCTTTCATTTCATCATTTGGAAGATTAACAACTGTTACTGTTTGTTCATTGGCAATATCACTAGCATATTTTTGCATTGACATAACTAACATTTCTCTTGCTTTCTTATCGCAATTTAATTTAGCTTCATTTTCTCTGTCTTTAATATAACTAGCAATCTCTTTGGTCATAGTTTCTTTTACTTTATCCATAACCATCTTTTTAGCTTCTTCTTTTGATATTCCTGATAACTCATTCAATACCTTAATTTGTTCTTGTTTTATTTCTTCTACTTTTACTCGTTCTTCTTGAATTGATGCTTGTTTATCAATTATTTTCGCTTCACGTTCATCTAAAGCTTCTTCCCTTTTTTGAAATAAAGCATCACGTTTATCAATATTATCTTCTCTTTGAGATAAACGATTTTCCATATCCTTTATTTCTTGCTTTTTCTCTTTAATTTCACGATCAGCATCCATCTTTAATTTATGGATT
This sequence comes from Bacilli bacterium, assembly GCA_045603025.1. Taxonomy (GTDB): domain Bacteria; phylum Bacillota_I; class Bacilli_A; order RF39; family UBA660; genus RUG12783. The sequence continues at coordinate 1,040 of JAZULI010000121.1, read as the reverse complement.
TCTTCTTTTGCTTCTAAAACAGATTCTCTCTTACTTTTTTCCCCATCACGACGGGCTTTTTCAATAATTTGTTCTGCTTTTTTATTGGCACTTGCGCCTTTAAAATAATTAGTAATTAAAACAATAACTACTCCTAAAGCAATTCCTACTAAAACGAGTAAAATGGCTCCAAATATGTTTTCCATTTTCTCCTTCTTTCTTAATATTTATAACCGAATATTAGCGGTAGAAACATGTTTTATAATGATATTTTCTAAATATTTAATCTTTAAATAAATCTATAAAAATAAAAATTAATTCAAAACATAATATCTATCCTTATTTTAATTTTTTATCAAGATGATGTCAATAATTTTTACCACTTTTAAAAGTTTTATTGACACTATCTAACTTATATTTATGAAATCTATAAGAAAACTTTTGTCATTATATAGAAAATTCAAAAAAAATATTGTATAATTTAACATAGGTGGTTTTATGAATTATCCAAAAGGTATTAAAAATAGTAGCCATAATGAAAAATCAATTCCGATAAACTATAAAAATCGGGGAATGAATTTAGAAAAAATGCTTAATGATACTAATACATATTATATTGAAACAAAAAAAGCATATATTTATAAGAAACCAACCCCTATAAAATTGGTAAAAGTTGATTATAAAAAAAAGAAAATTGAAGAAGCCTATTTTGAAATGCCCTCAACAACTGATTATAATGGTATTTATAATGGAAAATATATTGATTTTGAAGCGAAAGAAACCAATAATACAAAAAGTTTCCCTTTAGGAAATATCCATAAACATCAAATAAACCATATGAAAAATATTTTAAGTGCCAATGGAATATGTTTTTTAATAGTTCGTTTTACTAAATTAAATAAGAATTATTTATTAATGGCCGATGATTTAATTTATTATCTCGATAATTTTAAAAATTCTTCTATTCCTATTACTTATTTTGAAGAAAAAGGTTATCTAATTAAAGATAAATATATAAAAAGCATCGATTATTTAGAAGTTATCGATAATATTGGAGGTAT
>JAZULI010000120.1:0-2654 GCA_045603025.1 Bacilli bacterium | reverse complement strand
TGATAATCCATTATATTTAAATTTAAATGAAGAATATATAGAATTAGGATATGATGTTAGTGATAATTATGATCAAACTGTCTCAGTAGAAGTTACTGGTGTTAAAGATATTGATTATAATAAAAATGGAGAATATTTAGTTTATTATAAAGCGATGGATAGTAGTGGTAATTATACTAGTATAACAAGAAGGGTTATTGTTGGTGATAGAATTATTGTAAAAAATGGGGTTACATATGTTGAAGGAATATTAATTGTAAATAAGAAATATTCTCTTCCAAGTGATTTTGAAAATGGTGTTAATGAAGAAGCAGGTAAACAACTTAAATTACTGCAAGATTCAGCTAAAAAAGAAGGACATATTATTGATTTAATTTCCGGTTATCGAACTTATGAATATCAAAAAAATTTATATAATAATTATGTAAAAAAACATGGTGAAAAAGAAGCTAATACTTTTTCTGCAAAACCAGGGCATTCTGAACATCAAACGGGACTTGCTTTTGATGTTGGAAAAATTGATAATAATTATGGAGAAACAGAATCAGGAAAATGGTTAGCCGAAAACGCTCATTTATATGGGTTTATTATTCGTTATCCTAAAGAAAAAGAAGCAATAACGGGTTATATATATGAACCATGGCATATTCGTTATTTAGGGGTTGATATCGCTACTAAAGTCTATAACAGTGGTTTATGTTTAGAAGAATATTTAGAAATTTAAAGAAAGGATTTTATTATGACAAAATATGAAAATGGTAAACGTGTTTGTGCAAGAGGTATAACTTTTATTAATGATGATATTGTTTTTATTGAAAGACATAAAAAAGAAAATGATATGATGCTTCATTACTTTACTATTCCTGGCGGGGGAGTAGAGGAGGGGGAAACTTTTGAAGAAGCTGCCGTTAGAGAAACTTATGAAGAAACTACCCTAAAGACTGAAGTTATTAAATTTTTAAAAAAAGAAGAATATGATACAGGTATTGTATATTGGTATCTTTTAAAATATTTAAGCGGTACTCCTAAATTAGGTGGGGAAGAATTAGAAAGAAATAATTTAGATAATCATTATCAAGTTGTTTTAATAAATTATCATGATATTGATAAAATAAATATTTTAGGTGAAGGTAAAGATATTATAAAAATGTGTTTAAAAGAAAAGAATTAAATTCCATTATTAGAATCTAATTCTTTTAATTTATTTAATTTATCATTTACTTGTTTTAAACTACGTTCATATTGACTGGTTTCTTTAGGAATGTAGTATTTTTTATGTTTAATATTATCTGGTAAATATTGTTGATTAACCCAACCATTAGGATAATCATGAGGATATTTATAACCATTAGCACTTATTTTAATATGATCAGGCATATTGCCACACTTATTAGTCTCGATATCAGCAAGTGCTTTATCTAAAGCTAAATAAGCTGAATTACTTTTAGGAGATAATGCTAGTTCAATAACAATATTGGCAAGAGGAATTCTAGCTTCTGGAAATCCAACTCGTTCACAGGCTCTAATTGCCGCATCAACTTTTGGTCCCATCGAAGGATTAGCAAGAGAAATATCTTCATAACAAATAACCGATAATCTTCTAGTAATACTTTCTAAATCACCTGCAATAATTAATTTTCCTAAATAGTGAAGTGACGCATTAACATCACTACCACGAATAGATTTTTGTAAAGCACTAAGTGTATCATAATGACCATCTTCATTTTTATCATATAAAAAGGCTGGTCGATTATCAATTTTTTTTAAATGTTCAATTGAAACAACATGATCATGTGATGAAAAATAGGCTAATTCTAAGAGATTATAAGCATATCTCAAATCTTCTCCAGAAATAGATGCAATGTAATCAATTGTTTCTTTATTTATTTTTATTCCTTGTAAATATTCACTTTTAATCGCTCGTTTTAAACCAATAATAATATCATCTTTTAATAAAGGTTTTAATTCAAATAAATGACATCGACTTCTAATCGCGGGATTAATGGCATGATATGGATTACTTGTTGTCATTCCAATTAAAGTAATCAAACCATTTTCAATATATGGTAATAATAAATCTTGTTTATCTTTATTTAGGCGATGTATTTCATCCATAATAAGAATAATTCCATTATAAGTTTTCGCTTCTTCAACTAAAATATCAAAATCATGTTTATTATTAATGGTGGCATTTAAAAGACGAAAACGATATCCTAAATCATTAACAATGGCTTTCGCAATCGATGTTTTTCCAATACCTGGTTTACCATATAAAATCATGGAAAATAGTTTTTTATTTTTAACTAAATTGTAAAGTATCATATCTTTTCCAACTAAATGTTGTTGACCTATTATTTCTTTAAGTGAATTAGGCGACAATTTAATAGCTAAAGGTTCATTCATAGTATCACCTCATAAATCTCTTTAATTATATCAAAAAACGTAGTATTTTACTATAAAAATAAAAATAATTATGTTATACTTAAAATATATGAGGATAATATGAAAGACAACATAAAGGATTATTTAAGTTATATTAAATTTGAAAGAAAATTAACTAAAAATACATATGATAATTATGCATTAGATTTATTAACCTTTATAAAATATTTAGAGAATAACAAAGTATCTAATTTTAATGATTTATGTGAACA
>JAZULI010000119.1:0-2940 GCA_045603025.1 Bacilli bacterium | reverse complement strand
TAATTGATGTTATAAGTATTTATACAAGATTTAAACCAATATTTTCGATATATAATGAAAATAACTATGTTTACTATGGTTTATTTTATGATACATATGTATGTCCTCAATATACTGTTCCTGTAATAAAATTAAAGGGTAATAAATATTCTTGTATGGAAGAAAATAAGGTTATTTCGGTTATAGATAAAACAAAAGAAATGAAAGATTTTACTTGTGCATCGGCTTTAGAAAAATTTTATGAAGATAATGAAAATCGTTATTATTTTCCATGTATTAAAGGAAATTACATTGTTGTAAAATATTCAAATGGTATAGAAAAAGAAGTTAAAGATGCTCTTTACGATGATGAAATTACTTTAAGTGATTTAGATAAAAATAAGATAGAGTATATAACTATAAAAAAATAAAAGTAGTGGAGGAAGTATGAAAACAGAGAAAAATATTTTAATAGCATTTATTTTAAATATTTCATTTTCTATTTTTGAATTAATAGGTGGTTTTTTTACTAATAGTGTAGCGATTATTTCTGATGCCTTGCATGATTTTTCCGATGCTATTAGTATAGGTATTTCCTATTTTTTAGAGAAAAAGAGTAAGAAGAGACCTAATCATATTTATACATTTGGTTATACAAGATATTCTGTTTTAGGAGCTACAATTACAAATACAATATTAATTATTGGCTCAATATTAATTATTTATCATGCTATTTTTAAGTTATTTAATCCATCTGATGTTAATTATGATGGGATGATTGTTTTAGCAATTATTGGAGTTTTAGTTAATTTTTTAGCAGCATATTTTACTAAAGATGGACATTCATTAAATCAAAAAGCCGTTAATCTTCATATGTTAGAAGATGTTTTAGGATGGGTTATTGTTTTAATTGGGGCAATTGTTATTAAAGTTAGTAAAATAAGTATTATTGATCCTATTTTATCTATTATAGTAGCAATTTATATTTTGATTCATGCATTAAAATCATTTAAAGAAATATTAAATTTATTTTTAGAAAAAACACCAAATTGGTTAGACTATGATATGTTAAAAAAACATTTAGAAGAAATTGATCAAGTAAAAGAAGTTCATCATATTCATATATGGAGTATGGATGGAATTAATAATTATCTTACGATGCATGTTGTAACTAATACTAAAGATTATGAAAAGTTAAAAAAGAAGATTAAAGAAGAATTAAAGGAATTTAAAATTACGCATTCAACGATTGAGTTTGAAAATAATGATACTGAATGTTTTGAAAAAGAATGTTGTATTGAATTGGAAGAACATCATCACCATCACCATCATTAATTATTTTAATAGACATTAGTCTATTTTTTTTATTTTCTTATTGACATTATTTTAAATTAGATGTATTATTGTATTAATTAATTGATACAATGGAGTTGATGTAATGGAGTTTGATAATAATATTCCAATATATATTCAATTAGTTGATATTTTAAAAAAAGATATTATCTCTTCAAAATTATCATTAGGTGAAAGACTTCCTTCGGTTAGGGATTTAGCGATTTCCTTAAAAGTTAATCCTAATACCGTTCAAAGAGCTTTAAGTCACCTTGAAGAGTTAGGACTTATTTATACCGAAAGAACTAATGGTAAATTTGTAACAACTAATGAAAAATTAATTAATGAATATAAAGAAGAATATGCGAATAATTTAACAAAGAAATTTCTAGATGAAATGAATGATTTAGGTTATTCCAAAAAAGAAATAATTGAATATTTAGAAAAAAATAAAGGAGGAGAATAATGGAATTATTAAAATGTATTGATTTATGTAAAAATTATGGTGATAAAAAGGTATTAAAAAATGTTAATTTCACTATAAATGAAGGGAAAATAATTGGTTTATTGGGCAAAAATGGAACTGGTAAGACAACTCTTATTAAATTAATTAATGATTTATTAACAATAACTAGTGGACAAATATTAATTAATGGAAAAGAAATTGGGGTTGATAGTAAACAAATAATTTCTTATTTACCAGAGAGAACTTATTTAGATAAATCAATGACTATTAAGGAAGTTTTAGAATATTTTTCTAGTTTTTATGATAATTTTGATACTAAAAAAGCTAAAAAATTATTAAAAGATTTAAATTTAGATATTAATCAAAAATTATCTAAAATGAGTAAAGGAATGCAAGAAAAAGTTCAATTAGTTTTGGTTATGTCAAGAAAAGCTAAATTGTATATTTTAGATGAACCATTAGGTGGTGTTGATCCAGCAACTAGAGATTATATTTTAGATACAATTTTAAATAATTTTTCTGATGATGCTAGTGTAATTATTTCCACACATTTAATTAGTGATATTGAAAGAATACTTGATGAAGTTATCTTTATTGATGATGGAAAAATTGTTCTTACTTCCGATACAGATACTCTAAGAAAAAAAGAAAATTCATCAATTGATGAAATATTTAGGAGGATGTTCAAATGTTAGAAAAACTATTAAAATACGATATAAAATATGTTTTTAGAGGTGTAATAGTATTTTATATTTTAGCAATCTTTTTTGCCTTATTAACTAGAATATTATTAAATGTTGAAAATTCATTTATTCTAAATATTATTGGTCAAGTATGTTCTGGTGTAACTATTTCAATGATAATTAATATTATTATTAATAGTTTAATGCGCTTATGGGTAAGATTTAAAAATAATTTTTATGGTGATGAATCTTATTTAACCCATACTTTGCCAATAGAAAAGAAGACATTATATTTATCAAAAGTATTAACAGCTGTGCTGATGTTATTATTAGGATTTCTAGTTATAGGTATAACGTTATTTATTGCTTATTATTCAAAAGAAAATTTAGAAGTAATTAAAAATATTTTATTACCTATCGCTAATCTTTATAATAGTAATATTACAATTATTTTAGGAGCTTTCTTATTTATTATTTCTT
>JAZULI010000118.1:0-2476 GCA_045603025.1 Bacilli bacterium | reverse complement strand
ATTAGTCTAAAAAATAAATCTTCATTTTTTAAATATAATTTTTCTTTTTTAGACTTTAAAGTTATTACAATACTATCAACATTAGGTTTTGGTGTAAAAGAATTACGACTAACTACAAATAATTTCTTTAAATCATAATAATAATTTAAAAATACTGTAATTGATGAATAATCTTTACTACCAGGTTTTGCACAAAAACGTTCTCCAACTTCTTTTTGAATCATTATAGTTATTGATTCAAAGTTTATCTTAGAATTAATCAATTTTTCAATAATAGGTGTTGTAATATAATAAGGTAAATTAGCCACAACATAGATATTATCATATTTATAATCTTTTATATCATTTAAAATATCACGATTCATAAAATCATCAAAGATAATATTAACATTATTATATCCTGCTAAATTTTCATCTAAAATATCTTCTAATCGATCATCTATTTCATAACATAAAACATTATCTGCAACCTTAGCTAATTCAACAGTTAAAGCTCCACTTCCTGGTCCTATTTCAATTACTAAATTATTTTCACTAATATTAGCCCCTTTAACAATATTTTTAATTATATTTGAATCATTTAAAAAATTTTGTCCAAACTGCTTTTTAAATAAAAAATCTTCCATATTAATACCAAAAAAGCATCTATCGATGCTTATTCTTTCTCTTTTTCTTTATCTTTTTTTTCTAGTTTATCAATTGCTTCTTTCGCAACTAGAATAGCTTTATCTTTTACTTCCTTAGCAGCATCTTTTAAAACTGGTGTACCTTTATCAACTGCAAGATTAACAATTTCTTCCGCTTTATCTTTAATTTGACTAGCTTTTTTTCTTGCAATTGAAATTACTTTTTCACTATCCAAATTTTTAATTTCCTCTTTTAATTCAGATATTTTATTTTCAATATTTTTTGTTACTTCATCAACATTAATTTCTTTAGCTTTTTCAATTAATTCATTGATTTTAGTTTTTAATTCCTTTCTTGTTTCACTACCTTTTTGTGGTGCAAACATTAAACCTAATCCAGCACCTACTAATGCACCTAGTAAAAATTTACCACGTTTTCCCATTAAAATTCCTCCATTTCCTCTTTTATTTTTTTTGTTTTATTTCTACTTGTAAATAATTTTGAAATAACACTTGCAAGACCATCAACAATGCGATCACTCATAAGTGAGATTGAATCAGTTACTTTATCTACAACTGAAAAAATCTCATCAACAGTTTTCATTTTATCTTCAACATCATCCAAAATAGCATTAACTCTATCAATAGATAATATTAATTTTACAACTAATATTATTAATGCTAATAATAAAATAGAACCTAAAACATATAAAAGTATTTGTAAAAATTCCATAACTAATCCTCCTTATCGTACATTGACTCAATTAAATCAAATAAATTATCTTCTAATTTACTTTCCTTTTCTTTAGTACGACTAATGCTTTTATCTTTACCTTTATCACTGTAATCTACATTATACGCTAAACCTAAATCGCGATAATATTCATCAGCATCTTCTAAAGTAACACCTCTAACACTAGGTTTAGTAGTATTAACATCATATATTTTTTCTTCTTTTTCAACTCTAGTAACAACTTCTTTTTTGATTTCATCAGAACTCTCACCAAAAGCTTTACTGCGAACACTATCTAAATCAACTTTATCACGATTACTTGTAATCTTTATTTCTCTTCTAGTAATAACTTCTTCTTTTTTGTAATTCTTATCTAAAATACCATAAATTGGTGAAATTATTGGTGAAGGAGTAAATGTCTTAGTCTCTTTTGATTCATAATATGATTTAGTATAACCATAATTATTATCCTTCTTTATTGATTCAGTATAACTTTCTTCTTTCTTATCAGGATATAATTCCTTACGTTCTAAACGTTCACGATTAAAGTCTCGACTCATAACTTTAGGAGTATCTTCAATAACAAAATCCTCTTCTTCAAACATCATTGATAAATTACTAACAGGTTCTTCTTTAGGTTCAACTTTAATTTCCCGTTCTATTTTTTCTACTTTAATTTCGTTGTCTACTTCTTTTGGTTTCACTTCTTCTTCTAATTCTTCTTTTTCTAAAACAACTACTGGCTTCTTTTTAGGAATTTCTACTTTTCTCGCTAGTTTAGGTCTTTCCTCTACTTCTTCTTCGTCAACTTCTTCTTCTTCAAAAAATACATTTTTTAATTTATCCAAAAAACTCATAAAATCACCATCCTAATCTGTATTTAAATCTATATGATCTTCATCATTAAATAAATCATCTTTCTCTTCTTCATCAATATAAATATCATATTCCTGTTCATATTTTAAGAAATTATCATTTTCATTTTTAGAACTAAATATATCAAATTTTTCTTCTTGACTAATACTTTTATCATTATCAATATATGTATCAATAATCTTATCATTAAATTCAACACTAGTTAATATACTACACATATTTGCAAATACAGTATTAAAGT
>JAZULI010000117.1:0-5318 GCA_045603025.1 Bacilli bacterium | reverse complement strand
TTAAGTTTGCTTTTGATATAAATAAAATTAAATTTTTAGTTTGATATCCTCTTTTTAATTTAGAATAACTAATTTCATTTACAGCCCCATTAGAAGCTTTATTTTGAATAAAGTCATCAGTAACAATGGTTTTTACTTCAAGAGGGGTATTATTATTTAATTCTAAATCGCTATTTAATTGTGTTGATACAATTTTAAAATAATAAATTACTTTAAATTCTAAATAAATGATAGCAATAAGAAATGTTATATGATTAAAATATCCATACATAATATAATCAATTATTGTTTTTATAAGTAGTAGAATAGCTATTATAATAACAATTATTGGAATAGGTCTTTTAAAATAAAAATATTTATATATTTCTTTTAATAAATCTTTATCTTTGGTATAACTATTTTTAAATAATATATTCATATAATTCTCCTAAAATGGCGGAGACGGTGAGATTCGAACTCACGCATCCAAATAGACCTAACGCATTTCGAGTGCGTCCTCTTATAACCACTTGAGTACGTCTCCGTAATTCAAATAAAGTATAGCACTTTATTTTTTTTATGTAAATATGCAAAATTTATCAAAAAAACGTCCATTTTTACTATTTGGGTTTGGTATATTTTTGTGTTTATGGTATAATGTTAATGGATTATTTTAAATATTATATAAATATTTGGATTTTGGGTGATTTTATGAGTAGGAAAAAGCGAAATAAAAAGAAATATTTTAATTTATTTTTTAATATATCAGCATTAATAGCAGTTTTTATAATGTTAATTTTTTGTTTTTGGTTATATCGTCTTGATATGTTACCAATGAAGTATTTAGGTATTATATATGCTGTTATTCTATTGATATATTTAATTTTAGTATTATTAACAATTCCTAAAAAAATTAAATTAAAGGTAAAAAGTATTTGTTTTGTTTTCTTTTTAATTTTTAGTTTATTATTTGGATTTGGAATTAAATATATTGATAAAACAATTAGTTTTCTTGATGTAATTAATAATGAATTAAGTCAAAAAGAAGAATATTATGTTAGTGTATTAAAAGATAGTGAATATAAAAAAATCAACAATTTTGTGGATAAAAAAATTGCTATTTATGTTTCAAATAAAGAAATTGTTGAAAAAGTAAGTGATTTACTTAAAAAAGAAAATATCAATGAATTAGTTGAATATGATGATGTAATTTTAATGTTTGAGGATTTAAGTGAGAAAAAAGTTGATGCCGTTATTGTAAATAGTTCAATTGATGCGCTCTTAGCATCTGATTTAAGTTATATGAAACTAGAACTTGAAAATATTCATACTTTAATGGTGCCAATCCATGAAGAAGAAGTTGTTAAAGTTGTTGATGTTACAAATACACCATTTAATATTTATATTGCTGGTGGAGATGCTTATGGAAGTATTAATCGTGTAACTAATACGGATGTTAATATGGTGGTAACGGTTGATCCAGTTAATCATAAACTTTTATTAACTTCTATTCCCAGAGATTATTATGTAAATTTACCTAGTAAAGGTGAAAATGCTTATGATAAGTTGACCCATGCCGGATATTATGGAATTGGGGAATCAGTAAAAACAGTTGAAAAATTATTAGATATAGATATTAACTATTATGTTAAAGTTAATTTTTCAACAATTGTAAATGTAATCGATGCAATTGGTGGAGTTACTGTTTATAGTGATTATAATTTTAGAGAAGATTCATCGGGATATGGTTATTATTATAAAAAAGGACCAAATAAATTAAATGGTAAAAAAGCTTTAGCCTTTGCTAGAGAACGTCATGCATTTGCTGCTGGTGATGTACAAAGAGTTAAAAATCAACAAAAAGTATTAACTGCAGTTATTGATAAAATGACTTCTTCAACATCGCTAATAACTAATTATTCCGACATATTAGATTCTGTTAAGAAAAGTTTTTCAACTAATCTTGATACCAAAAGTATTAATCGGTTAGTAAAAATGCAACTTAATGATATGCGTGGATGGGAAATTACAAGTCAAAATTTAATTGGTACTGGTTCAAAAGGAAAAACTTATACTTTTCCTGGTATGGATCTTTATGTTATGAAACAAAATGAAGAATCGGTGAATGAAGCAAGAGAAAAAATAAAAGAAGTTGTTGATTTAAATATTGGAGGGGGAAAATGAAACCATTAGTAAGTGTTATAACTCCAGTTTATAATGGCGAAAAAAGTATAAGTTATACAATTGAATCCGTGTTAAATCAAACATTAAAAGATTTTGAAATGATTATTGTTGATGATTTATCAGATGATAAAACAAAAGAAATAGTTATGAAATATGCTAAAAATGATTCAAGAATAAGGTTTTATACTCTTAAAGAAAAAGGTGGTGCTAGTGCTGCTCGTAATTTAGCCATTGAAAAATCCAAAGGAAGATACATTGCTTTTCTAGATGGTGATGATTTATGGAAGAAGGATAAATTAGAAAAACAAGTTAGCTTTATGCAAGAAAATGATATAGCTTTTTCATATACTGATTATGAATATATTGATGAGAATAATAAAGGAATTAATATTTTTCGCGAATGTCCAAAAAAAATGTCGTATTTTAGGATGTTATTAGGTGATTCTGTTGGTTGTTTAACAGTGATGTATGATTCAAAAAAAGTAGGTAGAATAAGTATTCCAAAGATAGAAAAAAGAAATGATTATGCGCTTTGGTGTCGTATATTAAAAAAAGTTAAACTAGGATATAAATATGATGAAATATTATCAATGTATCGTAAGTTAGATGGATCATTATCATCTGGAAAAAAGAGTAGTTTATTAAAATATCATTATAAAATGCATCGCGAAATAAATAATTTTAATCCAATTGTTTCTTTGTTTTTTACAGGTACAAATGGTGTTAATTATATTATTAATAAAAAAATAAGAGAGAAAAAAATAATAGGAGATAAGGTGACTAAATGATGTTAGAAGTATTGGTAGCATCTGTTAATAAAAATCCGAGAGAACTAGCTGAAAAAATGCATATAAATTCAAAGGCAATCATTATAAATCAGTGTGATAAAAATGATTATGAAGAATTTTATGTAAATAATCATCTAATAAAAGTTTATCATTTTAATGAACGTGGTGTTGGACTTAGTCGCAATAATGCCTTAATGAGAGCTACTTCAGATATTGTTTTATTTGCTGATGAAGATGAAGTTTTAGTAGATAATTATGAAAAATTAATTGTTGAAGAATTCGAAAAAAACAAAAATTCGGATATGATTGTTTTTGATATTGATACTGGTAATACCTCAAGAAGTATTAATAAAATATTAAAACGTAAGCGTGTTAGAAAATATAATTGTTTAAAATATGGTGCGGTTAGATTTGCTGCTAAATTAAAAAAGATTAGAAAAAATAACATTAATTTTTCATTGTTATTTGGAGGAGGAACTTTATTTGGTTCAGGCGAAGATAGCATTTTTATTTATGATTGTATAAATAATGGATTTAAGATTTATACATCACCAATAATTATAGCTAATGTTGATATGTCAGATTCAAGTTGGTTTAAAGGATATAATGAAAAGTTTTATTTTGATAAAGGTGCTTTGTTTTACGCTTTGCATAAAAACTTATGCTATATTTTTATATTGTTGTATTTGTTAAAACATTTTAAAAGTAATTCATCTTTAAATATACGTAATCGTTTTATTGAAATGAAAAAGGGGGCCATATATCTAAAAAAAAGATATATGTAGTGTTGACTTGTGTTGATATATTTGATTAATTCTTAATCAATATGCAGTAAGGAGATGAAATTTACAAAATTATGAAAGATAATTTTTTCTATAGGAAATTAAAAAAGAATAATTGTATATTTAATATTTTGGATTGGACTAGAAGAAATGCATTAAGAATATTACCTGATAAGGTTTATCTAAAATTAATGTATCGAATAAAAATGCATCGTAAACTAGATTTAAAGAATCCATTAACATATAATCAAAAACTTCAATGGTTAAAATTAAATGATCGCAATCCTAAATATACCGATTTAGTAGATAAATATAAAGTTAGAGACTATATTAAAAAAAGTATTGGCTCAGAATATTTAATACCATTAATAGGTGTATATGATTCATCTGATGAAATTGATTTTGATAAATTACCTAATCAATTTGTAATTAAATGTAATCATGATTCTGCAAGTGTTATAATTTGTAAGGATAAGAAATCATTTAATATAGAAGAAGCAAAAAAAACAATAGATAATGCTATGAAACACAATTATTATTATATAGGACGTGAGTGGGTTTATAAGAATGTTAAACCTAAAATAATCATTGAAAAATATATGGTTGATGAATCAGGTGTTGAATTAAAAGATTATAAGTTTTTCTGTTTTAATGGTGAACCAAAGTTATTATTTGTTGCTAAAGATCGCCCTCATGCTACCAAGTTTAATTATTATGATATGTCATTAAATAAACTTGATATTAAGCAGTATTATCCTAATTTTGATGGAAAACTAGAAAAACCAAAAAATTACGATAAAATGATAGAAATTGCAAAAAAAATTAGTAAAGATTTTTTACATGTTAGAGTTGATTTATATAATATAGATGGAAAGATTTATTTTGGTGAATTAACATTTTATCATTTTGGTGGTTTCTTTCCATTTGAACCAGAAAGTTGGGATTATAAAATTGGTGAAATGTTGGATTTAACTAAATAATTTAATTGGAGGTTGTATATGTGTAAAGTTAGTATAGTAGTTCCTGTTTATAATGTTGAAAGTTATTTAAGGAAATGCTTAGATTCTCTTATTAATCAAACATTAGATGATATTGAAATCATTGTTGTTAATGATGGCAGTACTGATAATAGTCAAAAAATAATTGATGAATATTCTAGTAAATATTCAAAAATTAAGGCATTTGTTAAAAAAAATGGTGGACTTAGTGATGCTAGAAATTATGGATTAAAAAAGTCCTGTGGAGATTATATTTTATATGTAGATAGTGATGATTATATAGACACTAATACATGTAAAGTTTTATATGAGAATGCTGTTAAAGATAATTTGGATGTTTTAGTTGGTAATTATATAAATGTTAGTAATAATAAAGAAATACCTAATAATTCTAAAATGGATGAACTTATTTATAATGGTAATGATTTTATTAAGAAATATTTTTCTTTTAAAACAGTACCGATAATGGCATGGTTGTTATTTTCAAAAAGAAAATATTTAATTAATAATCAACTATTTTTTACTAAAGGAATTTTTCATGAAGATGAAGATTTATCTCCAATAATTATGTTGAAATCTAGAAGAAT
>JAZULI010000116.1:0-8053 GCA_045603025.1 Bacilli bacterium | reverse complement strand
GGAATGATTCAATAAATAATATTACTATAAATCATTTAGAAAAAAATAGTAAATCTATTATATGTAATAATGGCGATAATTTAGATAATAATAAATTATTCTTTAATATTGTTGGCATTATAAGAAAAAATATTATTGATTGTGAAATTTATCAATATAGTAAAATTATTAATTATTTAAATGGTAATTCTAAAATTATTCCTAACTTAATTATTGATAATAATAATGTTTGTGCTAATCATTCTGCTTATATTGGTAATTTTCCTTTAGAAGATATGTTTTATATTAAATCAAGAGGTATTAGTGAAGATGAAATGTATCACTTATTATATCGTTCATTACTTCTTGGGAAAATGTATTTAACCGAAGAAGAAGAGTTATTTAATAAATTATTAAAAGAATGGGGGTTATTATGAATAGAGAAGATTTTCCAATGCTTTTAAAAGACTATATATATTTAGATAATGGGGCAACAACTTTTAAACCTAAATGTGTTATTGAAGCGATGAATGACTATTATTATAATTATTGTGGTAATGCTCATCGTGGGGATTATGATATATCACAAAAAGTAGATAGTTTATATGAAGATGCTAGAGATGTTGTTAAAGAATTTATCAATGCTAATAGTCGTAAAGAAATAATTTTTACTAAGGGAACAACGGAAAGTATTAATATGATTGTTTTTGGTTTTATGAAAAATTATTTAAAAAAAGATGATGAAGTTTTAATAACAAAAATGGAACATGCTAGTAATGTTCTTCCGTGGTATCAATTAGAAAAAGAAATAGGAATTAAAGTTAAATTTATGCCACTTAGGGATAATATTTTAACAATTGATTCGGTTAAAGAAAGTATTACGGATAAAACTAAAGTTATATCAATTGCCCATATTACAAATACTTATGGAGATATTAGGGATATTAAAGAAATAACTAAATTAGCTCATAAACATCATATATTTGTATGTATTGATGGGGCACAGAGTGTTCCACATTTAAAGACAGATGTTATTGATTTGGATATTGATTTTTTAGCATTTTCTAGTCATAAAATGTTAGGACCTACCGGTGTAGGAGTATTATATGGTAAAGAAATATTATTAGAAAAAATGAATCCACTTAATTTAGGTGGCGGAATGAATAATTATTTTGAAAGTGATAAAAGTTTTGAATATAAAGAATTACCTTTAAGACTAGAAGCAGGTACACAAAATATTGCTGGTGTTATAGGTTTTCGAAAGGCTATTAAATATTTAAATAAAATTGGCTTAGATAAAATATATGAACATGAACTTGATTTAAAAAAATATTTAATAGAAAAACTAAAAGAAATTGAGAATATTACAATATATAATGAAAATACTTTAAGTGGAATTATTTTATTTAATATTGATAATGTTTTTGCAGAAGATACTAGTAGATATTTAAATTATTATAAAATATGTGTTAGAGCTGGCAATCATTGTGCTAAAATGGTTAAAGATCAAATTAATATTAAAAATACTTGTCGAATAAGTTTATATTTTTATAATACTAAAGAAGAAATTGATAAATTTATTGAAGTAATGAAAAATAATAAAGATATATTTAAGGTGATATTATAATGGATCGTGAATTAAGAAGAGAAATAATTATTGATAATTATGAAAATCCTACTAATAAAGTTAAGATTAGTGATGAACAAATGGAAAAAGAAAACTTTATTAAAATAAATACTAATTCAGAATCATGTATAGATAATGTCGATTTATATGTTAAATTTGATAAAGATATTATTACAGATTTATATTTTGATGGAGAGGCTTGTGCAATATCAACAAGTGCAACAAGTATTATGATAAAAATGTTTTTAGGAAAAACCATTGATGAAACAAAGTTAATTATTGATAATTATTATAATATGATTGAAGAAAAAGAATATGATGAGAATATTCTAGAAGAATTAAATGCTTATATTGATATTTCAAAACAACCTAATCGAAAGAAATGTGCAACTTTACCATTTAATGCTCTTTTAAAAGCAGTTGAAATTTATAAAAAAAATCCCCAATAATTGACTGAACCTCGTTTCTTTGACATAGAAACGAGGTTCATATTTTATGAATATTTTTTAATAATAATAATAGTTATTGCTATAATAGGGTTGTGGTACTGGTGGATAATAAATAATTGGTGGTGGTCCATATCCATATCCAGGACGTGATACTAAACTACCAGCAATTCCACCTAATAAAAATGGTCCTAAGAATCCGCCGCCAATGAAACGGTCGCCATTATTAGGTCTATATGGGTAATTAGAAATATTTCTCCTTGATTGCATACTTTGTCTTTGTTGTGGTATATTATAATTAGGATACATAAAAAAACTCCTTTCAGTTTATTTTATGTTATAGAAAGGAACAAGTTAATGGAAAAAATAAATATATTAGCAAGAACAATTGTTAATCACAGCTTAAAAGTAGCAAAGAATGATAAAGTTTTAATAACTTATCAATCTCAAGAATCAAATGATTTAGTAAAAGAAATAGTAAAAGAAGTTTTAAAAGTAGGAGGAGTTGTTGCTCTTGATTATTTAGACCAAGATATTAATAATTATATTAGAGAAAATATCACTGATGAAATTATTGATGATAAAGTTAAAAAGTTAAAATATGAAGTAGAAAACTATGATTTTTTTGTAAGACTTTATTATCGTAATAGTGATTTTTATGATAAGAATATGAATAAGAATTTAAAAAATAAATTAATGGAGAAATCTAAACCTTATAAAGATATTCAAATTAATAAAAAGCGTTGGGTTTTATTAAATTATCCTAGTATTGTTGATAGTAATAAAGCCAAAATGACACCACAAGATTTTTATGATTTTGCTTTTTCTACAATGACGGTGGATTATGATAAAATGTATCGTGATATGTTACCACTTAAAGAGTTAATGGATAAAACGGATAAAGTTCGCATTACTGGTCCTAATACTGATATAACTTTTAGTATTAAGGGAATGAAAAGTGTAATTTGTGCGGGTAGTTGTAATATACCTGATGGAGAATGTTTTACGGCACCAGTTAAAAATAGTGTTAATGGAACAATTACCTATAATGTGGAAAGTCCTTATGAAGGGGAATTATTTAAGGATATAACTTTAACTTTTAAAAATGGTCAAATTACTGATTTTAATTCTAATAATCCTAAAAAAATGCAAGAAATATTCGATACAGATCAAGGGGCAAGGTTTATTGGGGAATTCTCTTTAGGATTAAATCCGTTAATTAAAGAACCAATGGGTGATATTTTATATGATGAAAAAATCGCTGGTAGTCTACATTTCACTCCAGGTTCAGCTTATGCCGAATGTGATAATGGTAATAAATCAAATATTCATTGGGATTTAGTTCTAATTCAAAGACCAGAATATGGTGGAGGTTGTATTTATTTTGATGATAAATTAATTCGCAAAGATGGTTTATTTGTTATTGATGAATTAAAGAGTTTAAATTATAAATAGAAAATTCAAAGAAAAAGTACATATAGTATTTTTTCTTTTTGTATGTTAAAATAAATTCGTAGTTAAGAGGTATTTATGGAAAATTATACATTTGGAAAAGCGAAAAAGAAAAACTTAGAAACTAATTTTATTAAAGCTCTTAAAGATCAAAATTTTGTAAGAATTGCCAATACTCTAGATATTTCTGATGAAATAAAAATGAAATATACAACACATTTACAAGAAATCGCTAAGCAAATAGATATTTGTGCTAATTGTAAAGGGTTAGGTAATTGTCCTTATCAAATTAGAGGTTTAATAGAATATCCGGTTGTTGAAGATAATTTAATTCGTTTTGTTTATAAAAAATGTAAATATAAATTAAAAGATGAGAAAGATACGGAATATTTAAAAAATGTTAATTTTTATAAAATGCCTGAAGAGTTAACTAAAGCTAGTTTTAAAAAGATTTATAAAGATGATGCTAATCGATTAGAAACAGTTAAAGCCTTAAAAGAATTTTATGATAATTATTTAAAGGATAAAAAAGTAAAAGGTATTTATTTACATGGTAATTTTGGTTGTGGTAAATCTTACTTAGTAGCAGCTTTATTTAATGAACTAGCCAAGAAAGATATTAAATCAACAATTGTTTATTTTCCAGAACTTTTACGTAGTTTAAAATCAGGTTTTGGTAATGATAATGAATTTGAAGAAAGATTTGATGAAATAAAAAATAGTCCTATTTTATTAATCGATGATATTGGAGCGGAAAAAGTAACTGAATGGTCAAGAGATGAGGTATTAGGAAGTATTCTACAATATCGAATGGATTCTAATTTACCAACCTTTTTTACATCAAATTTATCGATTGAAGAATTAGAAAGTCATTTAGCTTTAACTAAAAATAAAACTGATGCTGTTAAAGCAAGAAGAATAATTGAGAGAATTAAATTCTTAACGAAAGAAATAAAAATGGTAAGTATTAATCGAAGAGGTTAATACTTTTTTATTATCTTTTTACATAAATTATTTTATTTTGTAAATACTATTTTTGGGTGAATTTATGGAAAAAAAGTTATATGAAAAAATAGTTATGAATCATATGCCAAAAGAAAAAAGAGGACAAAATGCATTTATTGCCTTTGTAACGGGTGGTATTATGGGTGTTATTGGTCAGTTATTAATTGAGTTTTATTCTTATTATTTAAATATTTCAACGAGTGATGCTTCTGTATTTATGATAATTACATTAATTTTCTTAGCAAGTTTATTTACAGCATTAGGATTTTTTGATAAATGGGTTAAATTTGCAAGATGTGGACTTATCATTCCAATAACGGGTTTTGCTCATTCAATGACTAGTGCAGCGATTGAATATAAAAAAGAAGGTTATGTTACAGGACTAGGGGCTAATATGTTTAAACTTGCGGGTACGGTTATTTTATATGGAGTAGTATCAGCCTATATTTTCGGAATACTTAGAATGATTATAATGGGGGTTTCAAGATGACCAATAAATATAAAAATGTCTATTTAAATGATGTATCGACAGTAGTGGGTCCTTATGAACATGAAGGTCCACTTTCTAAAAGATTTGATCGTAGTTATCCTGATTTATATGCTAATATGGATAGTTTAGAAACAGCCGAAATTGCATTTATGAAAGAAAGCGTGGATATAGTTTTAGAAAAAGTAAAGAAGAAAAAAGAAGATATTGATTTATTTGTTGCGGGGGATCTTCAAAATCAAATTACTTCATCTTGTTATACAGCAGAATATGTTAATAGTCCATTTTTAGGTATATATTCAGCTTGTGCAAGTAATGTTGAAGGATTAATTATTGCTTCTAATATGATTGAAAGTGAATGTGTTAATAATAGTTTAGTTTCGGTTAGTAGTCATAATATGGTTGCCGAAAAACAATTCAGGAATCCAACGGAATATGGGGCTCCGAAACCTAATACCGCAACTTTTACGGCAACTGGTGGGGCTAGTGCTTATTTATCAAATGAAAAAAGTAAAGTTCGTATTGAATCATCAACAATTGGGAAAGTAATGGATTTAGAACAGAGTGATCCTAATCATATGGGCGCTTGTATGGCGCCAGCGGCGGCTTATACCATTAATAAACATTTGCATGATTTAAATCGTGATAGTAGTTATTATGATTTAATTGTAACAGGTGATTTAGGAAATTGTGGAAAAGAAATATTAAAAGAGTATATAGAAACGGAATATGGTATTACATTAGGGGATAATTATAATGATTGTGGATTAATGTTATATGATCTTGAGAATCAAAAAGAAGTACAGGCAGGTGGTTCTGGACCTGTTTGTAGTGCTTTAGTCGTTTATGGAGATTTATTTAATCGAATGAAACAAAAGGAAATTAAGAGAGTTTTATATGTGGCAACAGGAGCATTGTTTAATCCTAGTTTAATTTTCCAAAAAGAAAATATTTTATCTATTGCTCATGCAATAAGTTTGGAGGTAGTAGAATGATTTATATTTATTCTTTTCTATTTACAGGCTTTGTTTGTTTAATAGGGCAACTTATTTTAGATAATACTAAATTAACGCCCGGTCATATAACAAGTATGTTTGTAATAATTGGTTCTTTTTTAGATGTTTTTAATTTATATGATAAAATTATTTTACATGTTGGTGGTGGTGCACTTGTACCGATAACATCGTTTGGTCATTTATTAATTCATGGGGGAATGATGCGAGCCTCAGAAATGGGATTTATTGGTCTTGCTATGGGAATGTTTGATTTAACAGCATCAGGTATTACTAGTGCTATTTTCTTTGCGTTTATCTTTTCTTTATTTATGAGACCTAAAGATTAATTTATGATAAATAAAAAAACAAAATAAAATAAAAATGATTGAATTTTATAATTAGTTGTGCTATTCTTAATAAGGTGATGGTAATGTTAAAAGTAATTAGAAATCTTAAACTAAATAATTTTTCTATGTTGCTTTTAGCATTATTTTTTGTTTCTTAAAATAAAACATCTCTTTCGGTGTTTTATTTTTTTATATTTATCACCTTTATTGTTTTAGAAGGAGGATGTATGGAAAAAAACAATAATTTAATTTATGATCTTCATGAGAAACCACCAATTGGAAAATGGATTATTTTAGCAATACAACATGTTTTTGCAATGTTTGGGGCAACTATTTTAGTACCTATTTTAGTTAATAGTATTGCTGGAAGTGAAGTATTAACTATTCCAGTTGCTCTAGTAACTAGTGGTATTGGTACATTAATTTATATCTTATGTACTAAAGCAAAATCACCAGTATATTTAGGAAGTTCTTTTGCTTTTATTGCACCAGTAGCAGCTGCTTTTGGAAAAGGTGGATTAAGTAGTGTTGTAACGGGTGTTGTTGGTGTTGGACTTGTATATGTTATTTTTGCTATTTTGATTAAATTCTTTGGCAAAAAATGGGTTAATAAATTATTACCACCAGTAGTTATTGGACCGATGATTATGATTATTGGATTATCCTTAGCGCCTAATGCTATTGGGCAAATGGGATTATCTGCTGAAGTCTTAGATTATAAAGTAGTACTAGTTGCTTTAATTTCTTTTATTGTAACTTCATTTGTTGCGTTAAAAGCAAAGGGATTTTTAAAAGTAATACCTTTCTTAGTAGGAATTACTGTTGGATATATTTCAGCATGGTGTTTCGGTTTAATTGATTTTAGTGCAGTAGGTGATGCTAGTTTCTTTGAATTACCGAAATTTATTTTACCAATTAAAGATTATACTTTTAGTTTGGCTGGTTTAATTACAATTACGCCAATTGCTTTAGTAACGATTTCTGAACATATTGGGGATCATATGGCTTTAGGAACAATTATTGATAAAGATTTAATTAATGATCCTGGTCTTGATAAAACATTATTAGGTGATGGTCTTGCAACAATGACTGCTGGTTTAATTGGTGGTCCTGCTAATACAACATATGGAGAAAATACTTCTGTTGTTGGAATGACTAAAGTAGCTTCTGTTTGGGTAACAGGTCTTGCGGCTATTATTGCGATTGGTATTGGTTTTTTAGGAAAAATAACCGCTGTTTTATCAACTATCCCTGATCCTGTATTAGGTGGTGTTTCATTACTTCTTTATGGATTTATTGCGGTTAATGGATTAAAAGTATTAGTTCAAAACAGCGTTGATTTTAATAATTTACGTAATGTAATTGTGGCATCAAGTATGCTAGTTTTAGGTTTAGGTGGCGCGATAATTAGTATTAATATTGGTGATATGTCAGTATCAATTACCGGAATGTGCTTAGCAGCCTTAACAGGTATTATTTTAAATTTAATTTTACCAGGAAAAGAAAAAAATGAAAAAGTAAGAAAGATAGAAAGAAAAACTAAAAAAAGAAAATAAGTTAAGAAGATAACTTTAATAAAAAAATAAGTTATCTTTTTTGTCTAAAAAATGTCTATTTCCTTAAAAATAAATTTATAAATGATATACTTAAATTAAGGTATGGAAATATGAAAGATAAGTTAAGTGAATTATTAAAAAATTATGTTAATATCTTTA
>JAZULI010000115.1:0-2505 GCA_045603025.1 Bacilli bacterium | reverse complement strand
AGAAAATATAAGAGATTTATTTATATTAAACTCGGTAATATTAGTTAATAAATTAGCATTAACTATAGGATTTAAGATGTTGATTAAACAAGATAAAATCATAAAAATAGTAAAAATAACAATTTTTCCTTTAATCTCCTTAAAATATTTAAAGATACTTTTCTTTTTTTTCATAATTATCACAGCCTTTACCATTAAAGTATAGCATATTCTTGTAAATTTGTTCAGTAAATATATACTATTAAAATTCATTTAATGTTATAATAATTTAGGAGGCTATATGAAAACTATTAGAGATTTTAACCTTGAAAATAAAAAAGTAATAATTAGAGTTGATTTTAATGTGCCTATTAAAGATGGCGTTATTAATGATGATAATCGTATTAAAGAGAGTTTAGATACTATTAAATATGCTACTAGTCATAATGCAAAAGTTATTCTTTTATCGCATTTAGGACGTATTAAAGAAGAAAGTGATAAGATTAAAAATGATTTAAAACCAGTATCAATTCGTTTAAGTGAATTATTAGGATTTGATGTTTTATTTATAAATGCAACCAGAGGTAAATTAATTGAAGATGCTATTAGCAATATGAAAAATGGCGATGTTATTCTATTACAAAATACTCGTTATGAAGATTTAGATGGTAAAAAAGAAAGTAAAAACGATATAGAATTAGGTAAATATTGGGCATCTCTTGGTGATATTATGATTAATGATGCTTTTGGTACTTCACATCGTGCTCATGCTTCGAATGTTGGTATTATGGCTCATTTACCTAGTGGTATTGGCTTTTTAGTGGAAAAAGAATTAAATAGTATGTTACCGGTTATTAATAGTCCAAAAAGACCATTTATTGTTATTTTAGGTGGTGCTAAAGTTAGTGATAAAATTGGGGTTATTGATAATTTAATTGATAAATGTGATCATATCTTAATTGGCGGTGGAATGGCTTATACCTTTATGAAAGCAAAAGGAGAAGAAATTGGTAATTCACTAATTGATATGGAAAGCATTGATTATTGTAAAAATCTTTTAATGAATACAAATAAAATAATTTTACCAATTGATCATGCTTGTGCTGATAATTTAGAAAGTGATCATTTTGAATATAAAGATAATATTTCAAACAATGAAATCGGTCTTGATATTGGCCCGAAAACTATTTCTTTATTTAGTGAATATTTAGATAAAAGTAAAACAATTATTTGGAATGGACCATTAGGATATTTTGAAAAAGAACAATTTGCAAATGGAACGTTGGAAATTTGTAAAAAAATTGCTTCTTTATCTGTTACATCAATTATAGGTGGTGGAGATACAGCATCAGCGATTATAAATATGGGTTTTAAAAATAATTTTACGCATATTTCAACTGGTGGTGGTGCTTCTTTAGAATTATTAGAAGGTAAGGAGTTTCCATTTATAAAATTTGTTAAGTAGGAGGAAAAATGAAAAAAAGAATTTTAATTGCCTATGCTACTTATGGTTCTGGACATAAAACTGTTGCAGAATATTTAGATGATTATTTTAAAAAAAATAATCGTGATGATGAGTTGGATATTAAAATTATTAATATAATGGATTATGGCAATAAAATTGGTGATTTAAGTATTAAATTATTTGAAAAGAATTTTCAAACTAGAGGAAATGTCATTTTTAATACAATTTATGAGTTTTTTGATCATCGATTAACAACAATTCCTTATAAATTTATTACAAGAACTTTATTTACCAAGGAATTAGAAGATTATATTATTAGTTTTAATCCAGATATTTTGATATCAACGCATTTTTTTGCAAGCATTATGATGGAAATTATTAATCAAAAATATCAAATTAATACAAAAATAGTAACGGTGTTAACTGATTATAAATCACATCAAATGTGGATTAAAAATAAAAATAAAAGTACGGCTTATATTGTTAGTAATGAAATAGTTAAAAATCAATTAATTAATGATGGTATTAAAGAAAATAAAATATATCCTTATGGTATACCATTATCAAGTAAGTTTAAAAATGTTATTTGTGATGTCGATGAAGTTAAAAAATTATATAATATAAATAATAATAATCCTGTTTATTTATTCTTTGCAGGTGGTGGTTGTGGTACTAATTTTAGTTATGATTATTTAAAAAAAGTTTTAGTATTAAAGTTAGATATTAATATAATTTTTGTATGTGGTAAAAATGAAAAATTAAAAAATAGGGCTGAATACTTAATAAAAAACAAAAATTATCAAAATGTATCGGTTTTAGGCTATACCAATGATGTATCAAGACTTATGTATATTGCGAATTTAATTATTACCAAACCAGGAGCATTAATTTTAACAGAAGCTTTAGAATTAAAGAAA
This sequence comes from Bacilli bacterium, assembly GCA_045603025.1. GTDB lineage: Bacteria > Bacillota_I > Bacilli_A > RF39 > UBA660 > RUG12783. Next base: position 144 of record JAZULI010000115.1, on the reverse strand, counting down.
CCTTTATTATTAATTCCTGGAAATGGTGGACAAGAAAATTATAATGCTAAATTTATTAAACGTAATGGATTTGGGGTTTATTGTAATAGTGCTTTAAAGACTAAAAAAATGATTAAAAAATTATATGATAGACCTAAAATGGTT
>JAZULI010000114.1:0-2697 GCA_045603025.1 Bacilli bacterium | reverse complement strand
ATGCCTATCAAATTCAATAAAACACTTGCAAAGTGGCAAAAATATGATATAATTATTATGTTGAGTGGGGGAACCCACTCTTTAATTTAATTAAAAGGAGGATTATGAAAGAAAAAGTTGCCAAAATAATTGGAAATAATTTAGAAGAATTAAATTTAGTGGTTGATGATGTAGTTTATGAAAAGGAAAATAATGTTAATTATCTAAGAATATGTTTAGATAGTAAGGATACCATTGATGTTAACTTAATTGTTGCGGCTACTAAAATCATTAATCCTTTAATTGATGAAGCAAATTTAATTGATGAAGAGTATATACTAGATATATACGGTAAAAGTAAGGGTGAGTAAAATGAAAAAGAAAAAAGAAGAAGTTATTGATACAAAATTAGAGTTTTTAAAAGCATTAGATAATATTGTTAAAGAAAAAAATATTGATAAAGCGGTTGTTATTGATGCTATGGAACAAGCACTTTCTAGCGCTTATAAAAAACATTATGGAAAAACTAATGGAAAAGCTAAAGTTAATCCAGAAACAGGAGATATTAAAGTTTATTCTTATATTACAGTAGTAGAAGAAGTAATGGATCCTGAAATAGAAATTAGTTTAGAAGATGCTAAAAAGATTAATGAAACATTTGAAATTGGTGAAACAATTGATACAGAAGTAACGCCAAAAGATTTTGGACGAGTTGCAACTAGTACCGCTAAACAAGTTGTTGTTCAAAAAATTAGAGAAGCTGAACGTAATAGTATTGTTGAATTCTTTGAAGGAAAAGAAGATGAATTATTAATTGGAACAGTAGCGTTAGAAGATACAGATAATTATTATATTGATTTAGGTCGTTCAAATGGTATTTTACCTAAAAAAGAAATCATTCCTGGTGAAAAAATTGAAATGGGTAGTACAATCAAAGTTTATGTTTCAAAAATTGATAATACCGGCCGTAATTTAGTTATTAAATTAAGTCGTACACATTATGGATTTGTTAAACGTTTATTTGAACATGAAATACCTGAATTTGCAGATGGTACATTATTAATGTATGGCGTAGCAAGAGATCCTGGAGTTCGTAGTAAAGTAGCAGTTTATACTGAAAAAACTAATTTTGAACCTATTGGGGCATGCATTGGTGAAAAAGGTGTACGTATTGCTAATATAATTAAAGAATTAGGTGGCGAAAAAATCGATATCGTTAAATATGATGCTGACCCTAAAGTATTTATTGAAAATGCTTTATCACCTGCTAAGAATCTAACAGTTTTAATCTTAGATCCTAAAGAAAAAAATGCCATTGTTATTGCTGATGATGATAATTTCTCATTAGCCATTGGTAAGAAAGGAATGAATGCTCGTCTTGCTAGTCGTTTAACTAAATATAAATTAGATGTTAAAAATAAAGAACAAGCTAGGGAAATGGGTATTTCAATTAAATAAGAATGAAAGTAAAAAAGATTCCAATGCGAACTTGTGTTGTATGTCATGAAAAATTAGAAAAGCGCGAGTTATTACGTGTTGTAAAAAATAAAGAGGGAATTGTATCAGTAGATATTACTGGGAAAGCTAATGGACGAGGAGCTTATATAAAAAAAGATTTAGAAGTTTTAGAAAAAGCTAAAAAAAGTAAAGCTCTTGAACGTCACTTAGAATGTCAAATTGATGATAGTATTTATGAAGAAATAAGAAAAATTATTGAAAATAAATAAATTTAGAAAGAGGTGGTTAAATGAATATTTTAGAATATGCATTAGATGTTAATAAAGATGTTTCTCTAATTATTGATTTATGTAAAAATTTAGGAATAAAAAAACAAAATGAAGATGATTTTCTAACGGAAGATGAAATTATTATGTTAGATAATGAACTTGATTCTATGAAAGAAAACTTAAATCCTGATTATGAATTAGATGAAGAATTAGAAGAAAAAGTAGATGCTTTAGTTAGTGGTATTGATATTGATTTAGATGAAGTTACGACTAAAAAAGAAAAAGTAAAAAGTAAAGTAGAATTAAAATCAGATGCGAAAGCAAAATATTTAAAAGGTAAAAAAGAAATTTATAAACACCGTGATAAATTGATGGATAATAAGGAAGAAGATGATGTTATTCTTTACAAAGAAGGAATGACGGTAGCAGAACTTGCTCTGGTGGCGCAAACGCCCCTAAAGGTCATGAGCGGGTACAACGGCAAGGTGCTTTGCCGTGCGTTCAAGAAAGAAAAGCACGAGGAAATCTGTTGTTTCCGCTGTGGTTATGTGTACAGTGGAACAGACACTTGCCCGAAGTGTGGATATAAATCCAATCAGTAAATATGTGTTGACAAATGAGTGTTATAGTGTTATTCTGTCAGAAAATTTAGAAGATGGGGGCAGCTGTAATGACTCAGTATCAACATATCACAATGTTGAATAGGGACGACGATTTATAGCGCTTGTAACTGTGAAGTGAATGCTCATAGGTACAAGCGCTGTTTGTGTTGTACCTATGTGGAAGAGATATAGAAGGAACCACATTAGGTAAATTTAATTGTTTACTTATGTGGTTCTTTTTTTTGTTATAAAAAATTATAGAAAGGTCGTGATCGTATGGGGCATATAGATTATGCTCTTATGGATTATCAGTTGTTGATATTAGTTTAATGGTAGTTCAAAAGTGAATTAATTGATAAGAAAGGTGAAATAAAAATGATGAAGTATAT
>JAZULI010000113.1:0-2555 GCA_045603025.1 Bacilli bacterium | reverse complement strand
ATCTCTTTTTTTTGTTATAATTTAAATAGAGGTATAATAATGGATTTTGTGATAGAATTAATACTAGATTTAATATTTGAAGGTAGTTTAGAATTAAGTAACAATAAGAAAGTTCCTAAATGGATTAGATATATTTTAATTGCTTTTATAATTCTTGTTTTTGTAATTGTTTGTTTATTGTTCTTACTTGTTAGTTTGCTTTTAATAAAAGAATCATTAATTGGTAGTTTATTGTTTTTAGCATTAACTATTTTCTTTGTAGTTAGTGGTATTGTTAAATTTAAAAAAAAGTATTTAAAAAAGAAGAATAAATAGCATTTAAATTTTATTTCTTTATATAATTAAGTAGATTTAGGAGGAAAAATGAAAGTTGGTTTAGTTTTAGAAGGTGGTGCTATGAGGGGAATGTATACTGCCGGCGTTTTAGATGTGTTTTTGGATAATGGTATTAAAGTTGATGGTATTATAGGTGTCTCAGCAGGAGCTTTATTTGGAGCAAATTATTTTTCTAGGCAAAAAGGAAGAGCCATTCGATATAGTAAAAGATTTTGCCGAAATCGACGCTATATGAGTATATGGTCTTATTTATTTACAGGAAATATTATTAATAAAAATTTTGCATTTTATAAAGTAAGTAAGGAATTAGATGTCTTTGATGATTTAGAATTTCAAAAGAATAATCATGGTTATTATGCAGTAGCAACTAATGTTGAAACTGGTGAAGCAGAATATTTAGAAATTGATAGTTGTTTTTCTAAAATGGAATCATTAAGAGCAACATCGGCAATGCCACTTGTTTCAAGAATGGTTGAAATAGATGATAAAAAATATTTAGATGGTGGAATTTCTGATAGTATTCCAGTTTTAAAGTGTAAAGAATTAGGATATGATAAGATTATTGTTGTTTTAACAAGAGATATTAATTATCGTAAACGAGAATTATCAAGTAAAGTAGTTAAAAGTTTAGCAAAACGTTTTAAAAAATATCCTAAATTAATTGAAACAATGATTAAAAGGCCAGAAGTTTATAACAAAAAGGTGGAAAAAATAATTGAATTAGAGAATAAAGGGGAAATTCTTGTTATACGACCATCGGAACCAATTAATATAAAAGTAATGGAACGTAATGAAAATAATTTACAAAAGGTTTATGATTTAGGAGTTAACGATTGTAAAGATAGTCTTTTAAAATTAAAAAAATACCTACAAAATGATTGAGTAAATAAGAGTGTATAATTGCAAAATTTATTTTGATTATTGCGATGACTTCTTTCGACTTTGCTTTTTGGTTTGATTAATTGATGTTGAATATTTAATAAATTACATAAAGTACCTAAAGGATGAGATCAATTAGTTTTATAAGTTTTATCTATTAAAGATTCTTTAGTTACGCTAAATTTTTATTTTGACGAATTAGGGATATTTTGAAAATATGATAATGCCTACAAACAAGTTTAATTGATTTAGTTTGTCTATAAATTTGATAGAGTAATATTTTGTATTTAAATAATGTGGTAAATATTTTAGTGAATGCGATATACTAGTCATATCTATTAGATTCTTTCTTTAAAGTTTCTTGTTCAATTAACATTTTAAGATATCAATCGCTTTTTGTACTGATATTGGGTCACCCATCAATTATAACACTATAAAATATATATAAAACTTTTCAGATGAAGAGTTTTTTTTCTTTAAAAATAATGTTATAATTAGGAACAAGGAAGTGATTTATGAAAACATTATATGTTATAGCAACACCAATTGGTAATATGAAGGATTTTTCTAATAATGCAATAGAAATATTAAAAAAAGTAGATTTAATTGCCTGTGAAGATACAAGAGTATCAATTAATTTATTAAGACATTTTGAAATAAATACTAAATTAGTTAGTTACCATAAATTTAATGAAAAAAGTAAAAGTAATAGTTTAATAAATGATTTATTAAATGGAAAAGATATTGCTTTAATTACTGATGCAGGTTGTCCATGTATATCCGATCCTGGAAGTGTTTTAGTAAGAGAATGTCTAGAAAATAATATTTCGGTTTATGGAATACCAGGTGCGAGTGCAGTAATTACTTCATTAATGGTTTCTGGTTTTGATATAAATTCATTTTCATTTTATGGATTTCTAGATCGAGAAAATAAAAAAATGCGCGATAGACTTTTAGAAATAAAAAATGATTCATCAAAAATTGCAGTTATATATGAATCTCCTAAACGTATTTTAAAAACTCTTGAAGTGATAATGGAAGAACTAGATAATCCTAAGATATGTTTATGCAATGATTTAACTAAAAAGTTTGAACGAAAATATTATGGTAAAGTTAATGATGTGTTAGAACAACTTCATAGTAATTCCAATTATGAATTAGGGGAATATGTATTAGTTATTGAAAAAAATGATTTAGAAGAAAAACACAAGGAGGAAATATCAATTGAATCATTAATTGTTGATGAAATGACTAAAAATAATAATTTAACAATGAAGGATGCTATTAAAATAGTTAGTGAAAAATATCATTATAATAAAAATATTGTCTATAATGCTTCA
>JAZULI010000112.1:0-2824 GCA_045603025.1 Bacilli bacterium | reverse complement strand
TTCATGAAAACTAATTACACAATCATAATCATACCAAACATCACTTATTAATTTTCCATTAGTATCTATATAATTATATTTTCCACTCTTTTTCACTCTTGCATATCCTTCATGAAAATCTGATGCCAAGTCATACCAAACATCACTTATTAATTTTCCGTTAGAATTTATAAAATTATATTCATTATTTTCATTTTTTACTCTTGCATAACCCTCTTTAAGTTTTTCTATTACTTCATACGATGTACCAGTTACTAATTTTTTATAGGTATTTTTTTTCTTAACATCTTTTGGTAAGTCGTATTTATCATTTGTTTGCTCTTTATAAAAATGATTTAATACTTTATAATCATAAATTTTTACTGATTTTCCATTTTCATGTTGAAATATTAGATCTAATTTTTCTTTTAAATATTGCTCATATATTTCATCTAATTTCTTTTTCATTATTTCTTTCATAATAACCTATACCTTACATATTTATGATAACATACTTTAACTATATATATCAACAATTACTATATTTATTCAAAACAAAAGAACTCCTAAGAGTTCTATTATCTTGTTTTAGAAATATTATCATTCAAATAATTATATAATCTATCCAAATATTCGCCAGTAATATTAATTACTCTTCCGCCTCTTGGATTAATTTTCCTATCACCAAAAACAATCCATATTGCATCAATTGCTTTTTCTGGCATATTTGCTTCTCCATCAGTAAAAACTATTTTATTTTCTACTCTTCTTGAAAATGCATTAACAGCAGCGTTAAAATTAGTTCCGCCACCACCTTTAAATTTCATTTTTTCAATATCTTGCTCTGTTCTAATTTCTTCAAATCCATAAAACCTTGTATCAAAGCACCCTACTTTTAGTTTTGATTGCAATAATATATTTTTACATTCTCGTAAAAAGTTTTTAAGTAATTCTTCATTAATCGAACCACTTGTATCTAATACTATTTCAGTTTCAGGAAATGGTTTTTCTTCTAATGTAGCATTTATTACACCATCTTCAATATATGAATTTTTATAAGACCAATCAACATCATACTTAACCGCTTCTTTTAATAAATATCGCCAATCTATTAAAGGTTTTGCGGTACCAATACTATTAACATTTCTAACATCACCATTAGAATATGAACCTGCTTGTGAAGCTTTTTTACTTAACTCTTCTTTTAGTTTTCTTAATTGTTCTTTTTTCTCTTCTAAATTTTTCTTAAAAGACTCTTTTTCACCCATTTGTTCACATTCTTCTTGCTTTTTGGAAACTTCATCATTTTTATTTTCTTGCTCTTTTTGTTCTTGATTTGATTCTTTCTCTTTGTTTCTATTCTCTTTATTTTTATTTTTGTTTTTTTCTACTGCTTTTTTCCACATACTATGAGTATCATGTCCTATATCTTGATTATCTTCCTGTTGCTTATCATCATTATTTTGACTATCAGGATTTCCTGCACCATTTTGATTTTGTTGTTTAGAATCATTGTTATCTTGACCAGATTGACCTTGGTTACTTTGTTCATTATTTTCTTGACTATCATCATTATTTTGACTATCAGAATTTCCGTCACTATTTTGATTTTGTTGTTCATTTTCTTTCAGCAATTTTTCATATAATTGTTCTGCATTATAATTAATAGCATCTTCTATATCAATACCACCATCAATCATTGTTAAACCATCATTTTTTAATAGTGCATTTATTACACCATCTGTTGCAATATTCCATAACATAGGATTTTTACCTTCACTTCTCAATGGATGATTGAAAGCAATATGACATACTTCATGTGCCATAATAAATGTTTGCTCATCGACAGTTAAATTATTTAAAAATTCTGGATTGTAATAAATTACTTCCCCATCAGTTCCTGCGGTTCCAATATCTTTATCTTCTTTATACTCAACATTTGAAACAACACTACCAAAGAACGGATATTTAACAAGCATTTTTCTCTTTAATGATTCAATATCATAATTCATAATTTAACCTTTAAATCTGCAACTAAAGAATATATTTCTTCATTAATTGTATCTTTGTTTACATTATTTGCAGTTAATATTATTCTTGTTTCTTTAGGTAATTCAAATGTTGAAATTTTCTTATATTTTAATATTTCAATAAATTTTACTTGTTCTTCTTTTTTTATATTATCAATCCTATCAATAACTAATATTGGTGTTTCTTTTAATTGTAATTCATAATACCATTTTGGAGCAACATATTCTGTTTCTTCATAGTGACCATTTAAATCTTCTAAATCACAATTACTTGATAAAACAACACTATTTAAAATATCTTCTCCAAATATAAAATCAACTAATATAGGTGCCACATTTTCTTTAATATATGTCATTATAATTTCTTTTTTATCTTTCATATTTTCTCCTATTTTCCTCCAATTTTCACTTCTTGTAACTTTTCTAATCTTTTTTCATCTCCATGTGTCCATAATACTTCAAATATTGAAACAAACTCAGCACCTAGTTTATTAATAAAATCTCTTACTATTTCAAAATTATCTTCTTTTACTTGAGATAATCCCATTGTTGTTGCATATCTTTCTGCAGTATTCAAACTTTGAATATCGCTATCACGATAATTTCCATTTATTACATCATCTAATGTGATTACTTGTTGATTACAAAATTGAACAAATTCTCTAGTTATGTCCTCTCCTACTAATGATCTTAACATTTCAGGATTGTTTGTTTTATATAACATTTTAGATGCCATTTCCCATTTTCTAGGGTCTGCATTTGGAGTTTCTCCATTATATTCACTTCTTAATGTTTCGCCTTTCTTATATGCGATA
>JAZULI010000111.1:0-10483 GCA_045603025.1 Bacilli bacterium | reverse complement strand
AGATATTAAAACATTTTATTTAATCTTTCTAACTTCTTCTATATATTCTAATCTTTGTAATGCTTCTTTAAAAGACATGGAGATAGTTTTTCGTTTTCGATATACTTCTTCTAAAAACATTTCATCAGTTTCATTTAATGGTTCTTCTTCAATATGCCCCATACTATAATCACAAACCATCATGGTTTCTTTAATAATATCAATTAATTCTTCATCACTAATGGTAGGATTTTCATTATTTTTATACTCCATAGCAAGATAAATAATTTCATTAAATGCTATTTGTGACATACCAATTTCATTTTTTAATTCTATTAATTCTTCTAAAATTTCTTTATTCATCTTAAACCACACCTTATTCCTTCATTAACCTATTACCTAACGAGATAATTAATGAACCAATACTATTTCCTAAAATCATGATTAGTAAATATAATATAGTATTTAAACTCCACATATTAGCAACTGAAAAATAATACATATTAGCAATACAGTGTTCAAATCCACAAAGAATAAAGACACAAACACAAATAAATACTGCAATATATTTACCAACATCTTTTAATTCTTTATAAAGATTTACCGCTAAATACATAAGCATGCCACAAAAAATAGATAATACTAATACACTATACCAAGTATCATTTAATTTAACTTCACAAATAATTTTAGAGGCATTTTGAAGTTTATCTCCAACTCTTGTTAATAATAAAACATATCCACAACTTAATGTTCCTATTAAATTACCAATTAAAGTTAAAATTAATTCAATAATATAATTCTTTTTATTATCAAATAAATAACCAATTTTACCGGTATATAAATTATAACCATTAACTACAATCATAAATAATCCAATCGCAAATAAAATAGAACCCGTTAAACCACCAATTTTTAAATTAATTGTTCCTCCTATTGCAATCATAATACCTGCTAAAATACTTTTTAATAATATTCTTAAATACTTCTTCATATTTCCTCCTATTTTCATCATAACAAAAATAAATATAAAAAAGAATATTTTTACAAAAAAAAATACACTTTTAATCTTAACGATTAAAAAATGTATCTTTTAAAAATCCTAATCCTATATTTTGGATATATACAAGTAATGAATTAATCATCACTATATAATCTATTAACATTTTATCACCAAATTCCCTTAGAAGTGATACCTCTCACTTACTGGCATACATTATACCATAAAATGGTAAAAATGTCAATTTTTAACGTCTCTTTTGACTGTTTTCAAGTTTTTCATTTTTTTCTTTTTCAATCCTTAAACGTACTTGTAAAGATTTTTTATAATCATTTTCTCTACCTTTTTCATACGGATCAATCAATGATAAACCATTATTATATTCTTTAAACATTACTGCTCTATCAGACGCTAACTCTTCCATTGTCGAAACTTCAACAAAATTAATATCAATATCATCACCAAAAATATATTTCTTAATTAATGAATGAATTTTACCTATTTCCTCTTGTGTTAATCCTTTAATAGCATTAGTTAAATCACTACTAGGAATAATCTCGTAATCAAAATCATCAACTTCAATTAATCTTTGCGTAAAAATATCATATAGTTTTCCAAATTCTAAACAACAATATAAAGAGATTCCATCATTACTAATAAAATTATTAACCCCATCACTTTTAATTTTATTAAAAGCTCTAACAAAAGGTCTTGAAACTAAATCATTCTTTTTATCATGATGATCTTTTATTAAAACTTTAACAACATAAACACCATCTTTTTTCATAAATCCATCACCATTAATAAAATACCACAAATTATCTATAAAGACAACCAATTAATCTAATTTTAAATTATTAAATCATATTTTTTAAGAACATTCATATGATTAATCGAAAGGAAGAAAAAAATATGGAAATATTAAAAGTAAGTAGTAAATCTAATCCTAATAGTGTTGCTGGAGCTCTTGCTAATGTTTTTCGTGAAAAAGGTATTGTAGAAATACAAGCAGTTGGTGCTGGTGCATTAAATCAAGCGATTAAAGCAATTGCCATTGCTAGAGGTTTTGTTGCACCTAGTGGTAAAAATCTTGTCTGTATTCCTGCTTTTCAAGATATTAACATTGAAGGTGAAGAGAAAACAGCAATTAAGCTTATTGTTGAAGCAAAATAAAATTAAAACATCTCACGATGTTTTTTCTTTTAAAATAAACTAATAACAAATATTACTAGAATGATTATTAATATTATTAGTGAAGTTTTACTACAAGTAATCTTTTTAAAATCATGCGGTACTAAATCTTTAGTATATTTACCACTCTCAATTAATTCTAAACCATGAAATTTTTTATCTTCAAGATTCTCTTTACTTAATACAACGAAACCTTCACAATCATCTAAATCCGTATACTTAACATCATCTGGCAATTTCCAAAACATTAAAGACATCATAATATCGCCAGCCGCTCCACTAATATTAAGTAAAGAAATTAAAGAAAGAGTTGGTAATTCAAAAATAATTGCAATAATTAATGTAATAAAACCAATAATTATTAATGGTGCAAGTAAAGCCGTTAAGATTACTTTTTTACTAATAGGTTGCTTACACATACAATAAAAAATTCCACTTTCAAGTTTCGCTCCGAATACAACATTTTTATTTTCAACCTCCTTAAATGACATAAATGCAAGTCCATGAATTATTTCATGTAAAAACATCCATAGCATAAAATAAATTATAAACATTCCAGAAAAATCAAAATTTTTGAACAACAGAAATTGTACTATTAAAGCTAAAACCATTAATATTAATGCAAAAGCATTTAAAAAACCTAATTTCATTTTATATTTATAATATTTCATTTTTATCCCTCCTCATTTAGTATACATTATTTTTTCAAAAAATTTAAATAAAAATATATAATTATGTTATAATAATCTAGGTGGTGTAGTATGCTAGTATTTGATAATAAGAAATATTTGGAAATACAAAGTAAAAAAATTAAAGAAAGATTTAATCTATTTGATAAATTATATTTAGAAATTGGTGGTAAATTATTTGATGATACTCATGCTGAAAGAGTATTACCAGGATTTAAACCTGATTCTAAAATTAACATGTTTAAAGAACTTAAAGATGATTTAGAAATCATCCTTTGTATTAATGCTAATGATATTGAAAAAAACAAAGTACGCGCTGAATATGGAATTACTTATGATGTTGAAGTATTACGATTAATTGATAATTTACGAAAATTAGGATTTACCATTAATTCGGTTGTAATAACTTTATATAACAATCAAACTGGTATTGATAAATTTATAAAAAAATTAGAATTAAATAATGTAAAAACCTATATTCATACACCTACTAAAGGATACCCTACTGATGTTGAAGTCATCGCTAGTGAAGAAGGATATGGTGCTAATCCATATATTGAAACAACTAAAAAATTAGTACTAGTTAATGCACCAGGACCAGGAAGTGGAAAATTAGCAACTTGCTTATCACAGTTATATCATGAACATAAACGTGGAATTAACGCTGGTTATGCTAAATTTGAAACATTCCCAGTTTGGAATTTACCACTTACCCATCCCGTTAATATTGCTTATGAAGCTGCTACAGCTGATTTAAAAGATGTTAATATGATTGACCCATTTCATTTAGAAGAATATAATGTAAAAGCTGTTAACTATAACCGTGATATTGAATTATTTCCGGTTGTTAAAGCCATTTTAAATAAAATAACCAATTCAGATATTTATAAATCCCCTACTGATATGGGAGTTAATATGATCGGTTATTGTATTAAAAATGATGAAGTATTGCAAGAAGCAGGTAAAAAAGAAGTTATAAGAAGATATTTTGATGAAATGAAATCATATAAATTAGGCCAAACATCAATTGAAATACCACAAAGAATTAAAGTATTAATGAATAAGTTAGAAATTGATGATAATTTCTTAAAAATAAGAAAAAAAGCTCAAGAAACTTCATTAATAAAAAACAAACACGTAGCCGCTATCAAGTTACCTAGTGGAAAAATTATTACTGGACGAGAAACTGATTTATTAAGTCCTGTATCTAGTACAATAATAAATTCAATTAAACATTTAACAAATATTCCAGATGAAATAAAACTAATGCCATCAAATATTTTAAAACCAATTTTAAAAGTTAAACAAAAAACAATTACTGAAGAAGATAATTTATTAGAATTATCCGAAGTATTAATTGCTTTATCCATTTGTTCAGTTACTAATCCAATTATTGAAAATGCCCTTGAACAATTACCAAAATTAAAAACATTAGATTTATATGTAACATACATTATTCCAGATAGTGAACTTAAAGCATTAAAAAATTTAGGTATTAATGTTATCAATGAACCTAAATTCCATTCAGAAAATTCATTTATATATTAAAATTATTATATTATTAAAGTCAAAAAATACACATTATTTTAAATGTGTATTTTTTATAAATTATCAGATAAATTTTTCTATTTATAAAAATTTATTTATACTTAATATTTCTCCATTTCGGGGATAACATTAAAATAATATTTAATATATTTTTCACCACAATCCTTAAGATCCCACCATCTCGTCTCATGCTCACTTCTAAAATACTTAATATAAATTAAACCATCATCACTATTAATATTAACACTAGTTATAGTTTGAAAATGTTCTGTTGAACCCCAACCAAACAATCCCCAACGTATTACCTCAGATTTAGATTGTGATATTCCAATTAAATTATTATATTTCTTTAACCAACTATCAAAAGTAGTAGCATTACTTTCAATAATTCCTAGTTTATAACGAATATTTTCTTTTAATTTTGTAAATTTAGCCTTATGACTACTTAAATCTTTTTTTATTTCATCTATATTATCTCCACTTGAATCATTTAAAGTAGTTAATAAATTATCAATTTTAGTAATGAGATCCTCTAATTTTTTTTCGGAATTTTCAAAATTAGTTTTTAAATCTTTAATTAAATTTGTATAGTAATTTTTCATATTATTACCTATAAATGAACCCAATATTCTTCATCAGAGTCATTATTAATCAGAATATCTGTTACATTACCTTCCTCATCTTCTTTAACATCATATACACTATAATCGCCAGGTTCTAACACAATTTCTTCCGTATCATCATTGGTATTTTTATTTTTCTTTTTGGCATATATCGTAATTCCTGTTGCAATCGTTAATAAACCTAAAATACCACCTAAAAGTAATTTATCCCTATTATATAATTCTAAAGTCATATTTTGATTTAATTGAATATTACTTGAACTATTTTCAAACAAATAGTTACTTATAAATTCATCTTTACCACTTATATTAATCCATTTTTCTTCTTCTCCATTAGGAGTAATTCTTATCATCGTTGGGTTACCATATTTATCATAAATAACTTCATAAACATTAAATTTTCCATTGGTTAAGATTTCGACAACATTACCATTTTCATCATATATATTGATTTTTGTATTTTTGAATATATATTGTTTTTGATTATCATATTCAAATAAAAGTCCACCATTATTATCTAATACTATCCATTGTTCTTCTTCCCCATCAGGACTAATTCTTATCATCACTGGATTACCATTTTCATCATATTTTATATCATAAACAGTATATTCATCAGCTTTAAGAATCCCTATAATATTACCTTCTTTATCATATACATTAACTTTATCTCCATTTGGAATATAAATACCATCTTGTCCAGTAAATTCAACACCACCAATTGGTTTACCATTTTGTTCTAAATAAATCCATTGTTCTTCTTCCCCATCAGGACTAATTCGAACAGCGATAACATTACCATCTTTATCATACTTTACATCATAGAATTTATAATTACCATCACTTAAGGTTCCAATTATCTCTCCATTTTCGCCAGTTATAACTGCTTTACCAGTAATATTTAATATTCCTGTTGATATTACAGAACCAAAAATAACACCACCAACTGGTTTACCATTTTGTTCTAAATAAATCCATTGTTCCTTTTCCCCATCAGGACTAATTCGAACAGCAATAATATTTCCATCTTTATCATACTTTACATCATAGAATTTATAATTACCATCACCTAAGGTTCCAATTATCTCACCATTTTCGCCAGTTATAACTGCTGTTCCAGCAATATTTAATATTCCTGTTGATATTACAGAACCAGTAGTATTACTACCATTAGTTATATCAACATCACCTAAAGGAATTTCTTCTCCAGCTACATCATCTGCTGTTTCAAGACCTATTGATATTACAGAACCAGTAATAACTTCTGTTTCAGGAACAGTAATATTACCACCATTAGTTATATCAACATAACCTGAAGGAATCTCTTTTTCATTAATATTTTTAATTTCTCTTATATATTCATCAATTCTGTTTATGCAACTAACAAATCCACTCGAATCAACTGTTAAGTCAACAACAGTCTTACCAAATATTGCTTCCGGTTTTATTCTATAATTTTTATAATTTATATCATTAGAAATAGAGATTAATGTTTTTTCTAATCCATCATTAAAATATAAAATATCTTCTATTTTTTTTTCAATACTGTTGATATTTATAATTGAATCTTTTCCCATATTCTACACCAATCTTCCATTACTAGTATAAATCATCAAAAAAAAAAATACAATAAATATCCCTTTAAATAGTGTAAACAATTATACATATCCCTTTAAATAGTGCAAACAATTTAATCAAAAAATCACATAAATATAGTAAAGCATATTGCATTAAAGTTATTCCCAATGATATAATTTTTGTTAGATAGGAGGATAATATGAGTGAGAATATTTCATATGATACAGAACTTTTAGATGCCTTTATAGGTGAATGTAATGAATTCAAATCAGAAATATCTAAAACAAAAGAAGCGATTGATAACGATATTAAAACCATTGACAGTAATTGGTCAGGTGCTGAATATGAGGATGCTAAAGTAGATTTAGAATCAATTAAAAACAATTTTATTTCATTTCAAAGTAACATATCTAAAATAATTTTACATCTTACTGATGTATCTGATGCGTTTAAGCAAGCAAAATATTAATTAAGAAAGGAGTTTTTATGGGAGTAAATACTATATCAACATTAGAAATTATAAGTGCAACTAGGTCTATTGATGATAAAATTTTAGGAATAGGAACAAAATTACAAAGTTTTGAAGAAACAATCAATACATTATCAGCTGCTTGGAGTAGTGATAATGCTAATGAAATTAAAAACTGTTTAAATAATTGTAAAGATTATTTGGCTAAAATAAAAAATAACTTAGATAATGTTAATCATAGAATTATTAATTACACAGAAAATACTAAAAAAGCTGATGGTAGTAGTAATGGTACTAATTCTCGAGGTGGAAATGGCCATAATATTTCAATGATTAATTAAATTATTAAGTAGGTGTATTAATAAGACGAAAATATATTTTCGTTTTTTATTAATACACAAACAAATTAAAACAAAAATACTTCATTCAATCTTGAAGTATTTTTTTATTTTAATTCATCACTAGATTTAGCATTTAAAGTTAAATCCGCTCTTCTTCCTTCTAAATAAGCATAATAACCACTTGCTGCAATCATTGTTGCATTATCAGTACAATATTTTAAATCAGGAAAAGTATAATTAATACTATTTTCTTCACATAATTTACAGAATCTTTCTCTTAAACCACTGTTAGCAGAAACACCACCGGCTAAAATTAAATTATTAACATTATAATCTTTTAATGCCTTTAGTGTTTTTTTAGTTAAAACATCTATTACTACATCTTGAAATGAAGTTGCTAAATCTTCTTTATTAATCACATTCCCACGTTGTTCTTCATTATGAACTAAATTAATAACAGCACTTTTTAAACCACTAAAACTAAAATTGTAACTATCATCATTTAAAGGTATTGGTAAATTATATGTATGTTTACCTAAATGTGCTAATTTATCAATAACAGGACCACCAGGATAAGGGACATCAATAACTCTTCCTACTTTATCATAGCATTCTCCAACAGCGTCATCTAAAGTAGATCCTAAACATTTAAAAGAATAATCTTTTTCCATATAAACAAGTTCAGTATGACCACCACTAACTACAAGACATATTAAAGGAAATTCTAATCGTTTAACCAAATTATTAGCATAAATATGACCAGATATATGATGAACGGGAATTAGGGGCTTATTATATAACCAAGACAATGTTTTAGCTGTCTCTAATCCAACTAATAAACTTCCAATTAATCCCGGACCATAAGTAACCGCAATCGCATCAATATCTTCCATTTTTATCTTTGCTTTTTCTAAACATTCTTCTAACACAAATGTAACATTTTTAATATGCGCACGACTTGCAATTTCTGGAACAACGCCCCCATATGTTTTATGAATATCAATTTGTGATGAAATTGACGTACTAATTTCTTCTACACCATTTTTTACAATTGAAAAACTCGTTTCATCACAACTAGATTCAATACCTAATATATAAATATCTTTCATTTACATCAACTCTTTTTCCATCAAAAGACCATCAACATCATTATAATAATTTTTACGAATAGCTTTTTCACAAAAACCCATTTTTTTATATAATTTGATAGCTTTTTCATTATCTTTTCTTACTTCCAAAGTAATATTTTTATAATTATTTTTATATTTATCTATAACATAAGAAATTAACTTAGTTCCAATTCCTTGATTTTGAAAATAATCTAAAACATTAAAATTAGCAATTTCTAATCGATCATAAATTTCATAATAGTTTATAAAACCAACAACTTTATTATCAATTAAATAAACAATAATACGCATAAAGGGATTATTTTGATACTCTAAAAATATACTTCCTTTATTATAAACATTAGGAAATTTATCTTCTATTTCTGAAAAAATATTTAAATCACTAATTACTAACTCTTTTATCATTTATAAATCTTTCCTCAAATTCTCTTCGGCTTCTGTTAATTTAAAATATGTAGGTTCCACTAAATGTGGATTAATTCCATCTTTATTTTGATATTTTAACACAATTTTTAAAATATCTGGATTATATTTTTTAACTTCTAAATCTTTTATATTATCATTTCCAATAAAAATATAAGGTTTATTTAAATCATTTAAAATATCCTTTAATTTATCGATTAATATATGCTGATTAGGAATTATTTCACAATCTAAATCATAAATACCTGCATAAACATATCCCCGTCTTGCATCAATTACCGGAACTACTAAACCATCATAGTAACATGATTCTTTCATAGCTTCTAAACTAGTTATCGTAGTTATTTCTTTATTTAAACAATAAGCATAAACTTTAGCTAGAGTCATACCAATACGAATACCTGTAAATGATCCTGGACCTGAAACAACAATTATTTTATCAATATCATTTACATTGAAATTTATTTCCTTAAACATTTTGTCAACTTCATCAATTGCAAATGTTGATAAATCATGAGATAAATTCAATTTTTTTTCAATTAATAGTTCATTATTACTAACAAGTCCAGTATATAAAAAATTAGTAGAAGTATCTATATAAAAAAGTGTCATAGAACACCTTCACAGATATCTTCATAAACTTTTCCGTGAGGTATAAAGACGAACACTCTTGTATCTTCATCAATAACTTTAATTGTTATATCTAATCGTTCTTCAGGTAAATAATCATTAATCATATCAGCCCATTCAATAATAGTAATACCACCTTTATTATAATAATCTTCAATACCTAAATCTTTTGCATTACCATCTTCCAAACGATAAACATCCATATGATAAAGAGGTAACTCCCCATTTAAATATTCTTTAATTATATTAAATGTTGGACTAGTAATACTCTCATTAATTCCTAATGCATGCGCAAAAGCTTTAGTAAAAACTGTTTTTCCACTACCTAAATCACCATTTAAACATATTACCATATTGGGAAAATGCTCTGATTCAATATTTTCTGCTAAATTAATTGTTTCACTTTCATCACTACATGTATATTTATATTCCATTTTTCTTCACCTATTTCATTATATAAAAAAAAGATATCTTATACAACATCTTTTAGATAAATTTACAGCCATAAGTTGTCAAAAAAAATATAGCAATTATTACAACTATATTATTTTATAATAAAAAAAATCCTTAGCGACGACCTATTTTTGCATAACTATCTTCGGCGTTACAGAGCTTAACTGCCAGGTTCGGGATGGAGCTGGGTGGACCCTCTGTGCTATTATCACTAAGAAAATTTTAACTAAATTAATATAAATTTTTGAAAATAATTCTTTCAAAACATGAATAATGTGTTCATCAAATTTTAACAAATGGATTAAATCCTCGATCTATTAGTACTGGTCAACTCAACATGTCACCATGCTTCCATCTCCAGCCTATCAACGTTGTAGTCTTCAACGGATCTTACTATATACATATGGGAAAACTCATCTCAAGGTTGGC